>CANPIX010000010.1 GCA_947574215.1 uncultured Mycoplasmatota bacterium
TATTTTCTGTTTTTATTGTATAATCAAACACCCCCTCCCGTCAAGGTTTATTTACCATAACAAAAAAAAGCAAAATAGTTTCTTGCTTCCTATCGTGAAAAGTTATCTTTTACACAGAATTTTGGACACACTCTTGAAAAATTGAAAACAATGAATTTCATGTGCAAAAACATAGTACTTTCAATATCTCATTTGTGTAAACTGGTTTTTATAGATTTTCTCTTCTTTATTTTTTATTTATTCTTTTTTTCTAAAATAGTTTTCTATTATTGAAAAAACTTCTTCTTTTCCTTTTTTTGTTATAGTCGAAAAAGGAATAAATCGATCTTGTTCCCCTAATTTTAAAGTATCTCGTATTAATTTATCTTGCTTCATACGATTACTTTTTGTTACTTTATCATATTTTGTAGCAACAACTGTTATATTTAAATCATAATATCTTAAAAAATTATACATAAGTATATCATCTTCTGTTGGCTTATGACGATAATCCACTAATAAAAAAACATGTTTCAATTCCTTTCTGTTTTTTAAATATTCTTCAATCATCATTCCCATTTTTTTGCTTGTTCCTTTATCTACTTTTGCATAACCATATCCAGGAACGTCTATTAGATAAAACGTTTCATTTATAAAATAAAAATTCAACGTTTGGGTTTTTCCAGGTTTTGAACTTGTTCTAGCGTAATTTTTGCGTCCAATTAGCGTATTAATAAAACTACTTTTTCCAACATTACTTCTGCCGACTAATAAAAATTCACACTTTTCATCTGTGGGATATTGGCTTTGCCTAACCGCAATATTTTTTAAATCTACCGTTTTGATTTCCATATAAAAATCACCTAAAAATAGTTTACCCTTTTTCATTAGTATTTGCAATCTTTTCTTGCAAACTACATTATTTATGTTTATAATAAAAAATCAACAGGAGGTTTTTTTCATGCGCATTAGAAATTTAAACATTCATGAGTTTGAAACATTTGTATCAAAGAATGATTTAGGAAACTATTATCAGACTTATGAATACGCTTGTCTTATGAAAGAAAATGGGTACGATTATGAATTTATTGGTTTAGTAAACGAATACGATACTGTGCTAGGTGCCTCTTTAATACTAATTAAAAAATTAACAAAACATTTAAAATATGGCTACGCACCAAAAGGTTTTGTCCTTGACTATTTTAATAAAGAATTAGTAAAAGAATTCACAAATCGCGTTATCTCCTATTACCAAAAAAAGTTGACATTTATAAAAATAAATCCGGAAATAGCTATCTCTGAAATTAATGCCAAAACAAAAGAAAAAATATACAATCAAAATATGGAAATTAAAAACATTTTATTAGATTTAGGATATGAAAAACTAAAAGACAATTTGTATTTCGAATCTCAAATTCCAAAATACAATGGAGTCGTTCATCTAAGAAATTTTTCTATAGAAAACCTTGAAAAAAACACAAGAAACAAAATTAAAAGGGGAAACAGCAAAGGATTATTTTTCGAAATATCAGATTATAGAGGAATTGATATTTTGTATAACTTTATCAAAAGAAAGAAAAGTAAAAACGCTTTGTATTACAAAAAATATTATCGAACCTTTAAAAATACTAATAATGTTGATGTGGTTTTAGTCGGTATTGATACAAATGATTTTTTAATACAATCTAAAAATAGTTATGAAAAAGAATTGGAACACAATTCACTACTAGCAAAATGTTTAACAAAAGAACAAAACGAAAAAAATATAAACAAAAAAATGAATTCAGATCGTACTCTTTTATCTTATAAAAACGATATTTTGAATGCACAAACAATAGCAAAAATTGGACAAAGAATATATATTGCTGGAGCTTTAGTCATAAAGTATAAAAACAGAATTAGCATTGCAATTAGTGGGTATGATATCAAATACAAACGATTTAATCCTAATTATTACTTACATTATCAAATATTTAATTATTATAAAAAATATTTTGAATTTGCGGATATAAATGGGCTAACTGGAGATTTTAGTTCAGAAAATCCCTACAAAGGATTAAATACTTTTAAATTAGGATTTAAGCCTAAAATATATGAGTTTATTGGTGAATACGATTTGATTCTAAATCATTCTACATACAAAAGGCTTTTAAAAAATGGAAAATTAGCAAAAGTATTTAATAAAAACAATATAAAGAAAAAAAGAAATACCAATTCTTAAAAGTTGAAATAATAAAGTAAAAGTGGAACACAAAAAAATGCGTTCTACTTTTTTTGATATATTTTAAATAAGGAATTGCTATTAGGTCCTAAGGTAAAAAAAATATAATAATTTAAATTAGTAAAAGATCATGTAAATCAACATAAGTGCATTAGAAATCACAAATCGAAAAAATATGCCTAGAAAAGTATAATTATTAGAAATAGCTGAAACAAACGATATTTTGAATAATTATGAAATAAATAGAAATGGAAAGATTTCCTCTATTACACAATTTTTTACATTCTCTAAAATTTTTAAAAATTATTTTTTCACGCTTTTTAATAGCAAGATTTCATTAGAAATATTCAATCAATTATAAGTTAATTTAAAGTTTCTATTAATTCTGCAACCGTATTACAAAGTTTATTTGTTGATTTATAAACAACTTCTTCAGAATTTTTCATGCCATAACCATTATATTTTAAAATCATTTCTACATCATTTGCTCCATCACCAATAGGGTAAACATCATTATCAGATATATTTTCCATTTTTACTATTTTTTCAATAGCCTTTCCTTTATCTGTTTTTACAGAAATAATTTCAACTAAGTAATCTTTTTGTGTTGTTATAACATAAGATTTAACTGTTTCTTTCCAATTTTCATTTATAGTTTCAGATAAAGCTCTAGAAGTTTTTTCATCTTTCATTTCTAACATAATTTTGGTAAGTTCATCTGATACATCTTCTATATCTTTTTTCATAATATCAAAAAGAATTATGCGTTCTAGACCTTCTCTAGATTCTACTGCCTTTAATATCTGAATACCAATATTTTTTGGAATGAAACAAGCGTCAATAACTTTTTCATTTTTATCCAAAATAACTCCTCCATGATTTACAATTAAATAATCAAAAGGAATAGGATAAAAATCAAGTTTTCTTTTTAAGTCTAAATAACTTCTTCCTGTAGCAATTACAAACAAATTATCATTATCTCTAAATTTTTTAATTGCTTCAATATTTTTTATTATATCTTTTTCACTTGTATCTAAAGTTCCATCATAATCACTAAAAATAATCTTATTCATTGAATTCACTTCCTATTCTATTGCTTTTGCTTAATAATTCCATTTTATTTTACTAATTCATTTCCCTCATTTATTATAGTTATAATTCTGATTATTAAATCTATAATATTATTTAAGCAACAAATTTATACAATTCGAAATTGCATCATAAACGCTAATCTTTGAGCGGGTATTAATGTTAAGAAATAACCTAAAATATTTCTTTCTGTAGAAGTTTTCAAATTAAATTTTTGTATCTATCCGTTATACATGTTATTATTTCAAGGAACAAATCCATTAACTCGAAGCAAAAAAAAGAAAAAGGTTTTCAAAAAGTTGTGTAAAAGGTAATTTTACCTTACGTAAAGAAGCATCAAAAAAGATGGTTCTTTTTAAATTTATTATAGCAATTAATAAAGTGCTGATATTTTCTTATTTTTCATAAATCTCTGCATGACATAAATTTTGTCGGCTGTCATAAAAGGATTGATGAAGTTCACGTACTCTTTTATGTATTTCTTGTACAATTTCTTTATATCCACTATTTTCATGTAATGTTAATATAGAAATCGCGTAAGGTTTTTCTTCCAAACTTAATCCAATATCATGATAATTGTCTCCATAACTACCATACTTATGATAGATTTTAATTGTGTCTGTATTAAAAGCATTTCGCTCACTATTATCCATAATATTTTTTAAAAATGGACCATATTTTTCATTTTCCTTTATAATTCGGTAAGCCTCTTTAAGATATATATTAGTGTCTTCTGCTGTCTGACTACCAAAATTATCTCCACCCGTTAGAATAACTTTGGCCCCTAAACTTTCTCCATAGGACTTTAATTTACTAAAACCAATATAATCAATCAACATCATATGAGCAGAATTATCACTCACAGAAATAGCATAAGTAATCAAATTTCGAAGAGACACTTTGTCACCATATTTGTGAGTTGCAAGACCACTACTAAAAGCTTTTTTATACTTTTCTGTATATGTTATCGTTTCCGTATCTAAATTTACATTTCCTATTATTGCTTCATTAATTAAATAAAGAGCATCCACTAATTTTATTAAACTAGCTCCATAATAAATAGTAGTAGGCTTATAACTATAAGAAAATCCCGTTGTTAAATCTTCATAAAAAACCGAAACTTCATAGTGATTTTTCTTTATATATTCATTAATCCCATTTCTTATAGAATTTAAGTTATCATTTATATCTGTTTCATTAAATTTGCGATTTAAACAAGCATTATACTCTCTTTCTTGTTCTTTTTGTTCCTCTTTTTGATTCTTAGGAAATCCCGTTTTATAATCATCTCGTTTTGAAAAATTAAAAAAATAGGAAAAGATAAATAGAAAAAAGAAAACAGTTAAGAGAAGTTTAATAAAACGTTTCTTTTTTATTTTACGTTTAGCCATAGTATCACCTATTACTTAAATAATAACACAATTAAACAAAAAGAAAAAGTGGAAGCAAATTCCACTTTTACATTTGTAATTATTCGATAATTTCTGAAACTACACCAGCACCAACAGTACGTCCACCTTCACGGATAGAGAACTTAGTACCATTTTCAAGTGCTACTGGAGCAATTAATTCTACAGTCATATCAACATTATCACCAGGCATTACCATTTCAACTCCACTTGGAAGTTCGATAACACCAGTAACGTCAGTTGTACGGAAATAGAATTGTGGTCTGTAGTTTGAGAAGAATGGAGTATGACGTCCGCCTTCTTCTTTACTTAGAACATAAACACTAGCTTTGAACTTATGATGTGGAGTAACACTTCCAGGTTTTGCTAGAACTTGACCACGTTCAACATCATCACGAGCAACACCACGAAGTAAAACTCCTGCATTGTCTCCTGCTTGCGCAAAATCTAATTGTTTTCTAAACATTTCGATTCCAGTACAAACCGTTTTAGATGTATCTTTAAGACCAACGATTTCAACTTCATCATTAAGATTCAATTGTCCACGTTCAACACGTCCTGTAACAACTGTACCACGTCCAGAGATTGTGAATACATCTTCAATACTCATTAAGAATGGTTTATCAGTATCACGAACTGGTGAATCAATATAATCATCAACAGCAGCCATTAAATCACGAATAGCCCCAGCATTTGTTTCATCACCTTCAAGAGCTTTAAGAGCAGATCCACGAATAATAGGACATTCTGAATCAAAATTGTATTCTCCTAATAACTCTCTAATTTCCATTTCAACTAAATCAAGTAATTCTGGATCATCTACTTGATCACATTTGTTCATGAAAACAACAATTTTAGGTACACCAACTTGACGAGATAACAAGATATGTTCTCTAGTTTGTGGCATAGGTCCATCTGCAGCAGATACTACAAGGATAGCACCATCCATTTGTGCAGCACCAGTAATCATGTTTTTAACATAGTCGGCATGTCCTGGGCAGTCTACGTGAGCATAATGACGTTTTTCCGTTTCATACTCAACGTGAGAAGTATTAATTGTAATACCTCTTTCTCTTTCTTCTGGTGCTTTATCGATATCAGCATAATCAACAAAGTTTCCAAAATATTTTGTAATTGCAGCCGTTAATGTTGTTTTACCATGGTCAACATGTCCAATAGTACCAATATTAACGTGTTCTTTTGAACGATCGTATTTTTCTTTTGCCATCGTTTTTTCTCCTTTCAATATACTATTATTATTTTATCTAATGCTTGAATGTTTTTCAAGTATTATTTTTAGTTAACGCTGTTTTTCTTTATGATTTCTTCAGCGATTGATTTAGGAACTTCTTCATAATGATCTTTTTCCATTTGGAAGTTTCCACGTCCTTGTGTATTACTTCTTAAATCAGTAGCATACCCAAACATTTCTGAAAGTGGTACCATAGCTATAATTCTTAAAGTATTACCAATAGACTCTTGTCCCATAGGACGTCCTCTACGACTTGTTAAGTCTCCCATAACATTACCCATATATTCTTCTGGAACATCAACTACTACTTTCATAATTGGTTCTAAAAGAACAGGTTTACATTTATTTTTAGCTTCTTTTAAAGCCATAGATGCAGCAATCTTAAACGCCATTTCACTAGAATCGACATCATGATAACTTCCATCATAAAGTGTAGCTTTTACATCTACTAGTGGATAACCAGCTAAAATTCCGCCAGCCATTGCTTCTTGAAGTCCTTTATCTGTTACTGGAATGTATTCACGAGGAACTACTCCACCAACAATTGCATCCACAAATTCATATCCCTTTTCTGGATTTGGTTCAAATTTAACCCAAACATGTCCATATTGTCCACGTCCACCAGATTGTTTAATGTACTTACCTTCACATTCACCCATTTGAGTAATGGTTTCACGATAAGCAACTTGTGGTCTACCTTTGTTACATTCAACGTTAAATTCACGTTTCATACGATCAACTATAATATCTAAGTGAAGTTCTCCCATTCCAGATAGTACGGTTTGACCAGTTTCGGTATCCGTTTTAACACGAAGAGTTGGATCTTCTTCTACTAATTTTGCAATAGCAATTGCCATTTTGTCTTGATCATTTTTTGATTTTGGTTCAATGGCAATATCAATAACTGGTTCAGGAAATTCCATACCTTTCATAATACAGAAATTCTTTTCATCACAAAGGGTATCAGCCGTTGTTGTATTTTTAAGACCAACAGCTGCAGCAATTTCTCCAGCGTATACCTCGGTGATTTCTTTTCTTTGATTTGCATGCATTTGTAAAATACGTCCAATACGTTCTTTTTCTCCTTTTGTAGAGTTTAAAACGTAAGAACCACTTTTTAATACTCCAGAATACACACGGAAGAATGAAAGTCTTCCTACAAATGGATCCGTCATAATTTTGAATGCAAGTGCCGTAAATGGTTCAGAATCACTTGGATGACGTTTTACGTCATTTCCTGACTTATCTGTACAATCAATAGCTTCAATATCTGTTGGTGCAGGTAAATAATCAAGAACTGCATCAAGTAATGTAGCTGTACCTTTATTACCCAAAGCATCCGCACATAATACTGGGAAGAATCCCACAGATAATGTAGCCGTTCTGATTGCTTTCTTTAATGCATCAACAGTAATTTCTCCACCATCTAGGTAAGTCATCATGAATTCTTCATCAAAATCAGCAACCGCTTCAATTAACTTAGATCTGTATTCTTTGGTTTTTCCTACCATATCATCCGGAATTGTAATTTCGATTAATTCTTGTTTTTCAGTTCCATCATATTTGTATGCTTTTTCTGTTACCAAGTCAACATAACCAATGTAATCTGACTCAGCACCAATTGGTAAAATAATAGGTGCAGCATTAGCTCCTAATCTGTCTTTAATTGTTCCTAAACTAAAGTAGAAATCTGCTCCCATTTTTTCCATTTTATTGGCACAAATCATTCTTGGAACTTTGTATTCATTAGCTTGTCTCCAAACCGTTTCCGTTTGAGGTTCTACTCCTGCTTGAGCATCAATTAGAGCAACCGCTCCATCTAATACTCTTAAACTTCTTTGTACTTCAATAGTAAAATCTACGTGTCCAGGAGTATCAATAATATTTAGACGATATCCTTTCCAATGACAAGTCGTAGCAGCAGAAGTAATTGTTATACCTCTTTCTTGTTCTTGCTCCATCCAGTCCATTTGTGAAGCACCATCATGAGTTTCCCCAATTTTATGAGTAATTCCCGTAAGGTATAAAATTCTTTCAGTAGTAGTGGTTTTACCAGCATCGATATGGGCCATAATCCCAATATTTCTTAATTTATCTATAGAAACATCTCTTGCCATAATTTATTCCTCCTACCATCTATAATGAGCAAATGCTTTATTTGCTTCAGCCATCTTGTGTGTATCTTCACGTTTTTTAACAGCACCACCAGTTCCTTCGGCAGCATCCATAAGTTCTTGCGCTAAATTCATAGCCATTCCCTTACCATTTCTTAATTTTGCATAATTAACAATCCAACGTAAAGCAAGTGTTTGACTTTTTTCATCACTAACTTCTACTGGAACTTGGTAATTAGAACCACCAACACGACGTGATTTAACTTCAAGAGCTGGTTTAACGTTTTCTAACGCGACATTATAAACATCCATTGGTTCTTTACCGGTTTTTTCTTTTATAATATCAAATGCTTCATAAAGAATTTTTTGTGCAGTACCTTTTTTTCCATCTTGCATAATTTGATTCACTAACTTTGTAACTACTTTCGAATTATACACAGGATCTGGTAATACATCTCTTTTAATTGCTCTTCTTTTACGCATTTTATTTTCCTCCTTTATCTATTATTTTTTTGGTTTTTTCGTCCCGTACTTACTACGACCTTGTCCACGATTTTGAACGCCTTGGGTATCAAGTGTACCACGTACAATGTGATAACGAACACCGATTAAATCTTTTACACGACCACCACGTACTAAAACAACACTATGTTCTTGCAAATTATGTCCTTCTCCTGGAATATAAGCATCAATTTCTTTACCATTTGAAAGTCTAACACGAGCGTACTTACGCAATGCTGAGTTTGGTTTCTTTGGTGTTTTTGTTCCTACACGAGTACATACACCACGCTTTTGTGGACTATTTTGTTCTGTTTGTTTTCTCTCAAGTGTATTAAATCCAACATTTAAAACTGGGCTTTTACTCTTTTTCATTTTCTTTTTTCTTTTGTTATTAACAAGTTGATTGATTGTAGACATTTATTTGTCCTCCTTTCATTAACACACATCCTGGTGTATCAATTATTAGCTTAAATTAAGTTCTATCAAGATAGAACCACATTTAAAAACCAAAAATAATATATCACTCTTACTATATGAAAGTCAAGAAAAAGAATGACAAAATCTTACTACTTTTGGCTTTTAAAAAACAAATTTTAACTATTTTTTTCAAAGTAAAAAAGTAAAAGAAAAAATTTTATCTTTTCCATTTATATTAATTATATCCTTTTGATTTATAATTTTTACAACTTATATAACCATTATATTCAAAAACCGCGTTTTTCTTTTTTATTGTGGCATAGCCATCACAATTTTCACCATTTATCTCCAAAGAATCTAAATACCCATTTTCTTTTAAAGTTTCTGCTGTTACTTTCAGTTCTTGATTATCGGTTGGATATAAAAACTTGGCATCAACATATTTCTTTTCTGCCGTAACTAACTTCTGTTCTAAAGCTTTATAATCTTTAGATTTATTTTTATACACGAATCCAAAAGTAGTTAATAGCACAAAAATCCCGATAACTATAACTCCCCATACGCCATAAATTCTTTTCATCTTATTCATAAACGTCTCCCATTCTCCAATCTTGAAAGTCTTTTGTCTTATATTTTTCACACTGCAAAAAAGCTTCTGTAATTAGTGACTTTTCCTCGTTTCTTTTAACTAAAACATAACCTTTACAAATATCATTTTCAGTAGTTACAAAATCACTTTCCTCTAATAATTTATATTGAATAAAACGGTCACTTACTATCGTCAAAGTTCCTGTACCTATTTCATTTTTATAATACTTTTCCAAATATTCTACAGTAGCTTTTTTCAAATTCCGTTCAATGGTTGCATAGGTTACTTTTCCAGTAACACTTTCTTTAAAAGACTCTCCGAACTCTCTCATCAATTGAGAACTATAGAAAAAAATAAAAAATAAAGCGATTAATAAAATAGAACTGCATAATAACATTTGATTTAAACTCCACCCATGTTTATTCATTATAATAAAATCACCAACCAACCCTCTAAAATATAATATATTTGTAGAAGAAAAAAATTATTCACATTGCCTTTCTTTTATAATAAATGGCCCAAATTCTGTTGCTTTTAAACACTCACGATTATAGCGAATCATTTTATATCCTAATCCATTGCAAATAGAATTAGACCCATCCTCATAGGTATTCGTTTCTTTAGATAAACAGAACAAAGGATCCTGATTGTTTCTTACTCTAAAATAATCCACAAAAACCAAAACAATCCACAAAAATAAAATCAGTAAAATCAAAATTTTAAATACCATTTTCATTTTTTTCATATATTTTTCCTCCTAGTATTTCTATATTACATTATAAAATAGATTAATAACTTTTACAAGCACGAAAAAAGAGTAGTTTTTTACTACTCTTCAAACAATTAAGCAAGTTCGATTTCTGCTCCAGCTTCTTCAAGTTGTGCTTTAATTTGATTTGCTTCATCGCTAGGAACGTTTTCTTTAATGTTTCCACCATTGTCAGCAAGTGCTTTTGCTTCAACCAATCCTAGACCAGTAATTTCTTTTAATAATTTAATAACAGCAATTTTATTTCCTCCAGCATTTTTAAGAACAACTGTTTTAGATGCAGAACCAGCATCTTCTTGAGCCCCAGCAACTGGTGCAGCAGCAACTGCAACTGCGCTTGGATCTACTCCAAATTCTTCTTTCATTCCGTCAACTAATTCTTTTACTTCAAGAATTGTCATTTCTTTTAAAGCACTAATAAAATCTTCTTTTGTTAATTTAGCCATTTTTCATTCCTCCTAATTAATTATTTTCTTCCAATTGTTCAACATATAAGTTTAAACCTATTGCTAAATCTCTAACGTATTGCATCATACCACCAGCAAGCATTGTAAGCAATCCTTCTCTTGATGGAATATTTGCATATTCACGAATGGTATCGATAGTAGCTATATCTCCACTAATAATACCAACACGTATATCAAGTTTATCATTATTACGAGCAAAATCTGCGATAACCTTGATTGGCTCTAGTAAATTTTTACCAAACAAAATAGCATTTGGTCCTTCTAGAAATCCTTCTAAATTAAGTTTCAAATCGTCCAAAGCTCTTTTAAGTAATGTATTTTTGTACACTTTTACTTCAGCGTTTGTCTCTCTTAATTTTATTCTTAAATCACTTAAATCAGAAACGGTTAAGCCTTGGTATTGAAATAAAATAACAGATTCACTATTTTTAATTTTATCTGTAATCTCAGCTACAATTTCTTTTTTTTCATTAAGAACTTTTTGACTTGCCATAGAATCCTCCTTTTTTATAAATTAGAAAAGCTCTTTTCTATGAGGAAAAAGAGCTTATAAATTTTATAAGTATTCGTTTTCCCTCGGTAGGATTATTAAAAACCATTTGTTTCCCTACTGTCTTTGGTAAGCACGCTTTTCTATATGTATTATATTAAATGTTTCTTTAAATGTCAAAAGAATTTTTGTCTAGTTTTATTCCAGGCCCCATTGTAGATGCAACAGTAATCGATTTGATAAATTTTCCTTTAACACTTGCTGGTTTTAATTTAGAAATAGTTGTAACTATATATTCTAAATTTTCTTGTAATTTTGTTTCATCAAAAGAAACTTTCCCAACAACACTATGAACGTTTCCATAAGTATCTGTTTTAAAACTAACCATACCTTTTTTTACATCTTCAATAGCAGATACTACATTTGTAGTTACTGTATTTGTTTTTGGATTTGGCATTAAACCTTTAGGTCCTAAAATTTTACCAATTTTTCCAAGTTCTGGCATCATATCTGGTGTAGCGATAATAACATCATACGCAAACCAATTTTCTTTTTGGATTTTTTCAATCATGTCCTTATCTCCAACATAATCTGCACCAGCATTTTTGGCAGCTTCTGCTTGTGCACCCTTAGCAATTACTAAAATTTTCTTAGACTTCCCTGTACCATTTGGAAGTACAAAAGAGCCTCTAAGTTGTTGATCAGCCTTTTTGGGGTCAATATTTAATTTTATAGCTACATCTACTGTACTATCAAATTTCGTAATCGAAGTTTCTTTAACTAATTTTATTGCTTCTACAATTGTATATTCTTTATTTTTTTCTACGTTTTTAGAAGCTTCCACATATTTTTTTCCAAACTTCTTCATAATTTCCTCCTAACTGTGGTTTATTAGCGGATTCTTTTTTTAATATATATAACTATTTGTTACTCTTGATTTTCTGAATTTTCATCTGCAACAGGAACTTCTACATTTCCACTCGCAAGTTCTTGTGCTTCTGCTTCCATTTCAGCTAATTCTTCATCACGTTTTGCCATTTCTGCTTCATGTACAGCGGCTTCTTTTGCTTGTTCTTGCAATTCTGCATCGTTTACACCTTTAATCGCGATTCCCATATTTCTTGCAGTACCTTCTATAATATTCATTGCAGACTCTACATCATATGCATTTAAATCTGGCAATTTGGTTTCAGCAATACTTCTAAGTTCTTCTTTTGTAATCGTTGCAACAATTTCATTGGCACCTTTTTTACTTCCTTTTTGAATCTTAGCCGTTTTTTTAAGTAAAAATCCAGCAGGTGCAGTTTTTATAATAAAATCAAACGTTCTATCTTCATAAACTGATATTTCAACAGGAAGAACATCTCCCATTTTTTCGCGAGTTTGTTCATTGAATTTAGAACAAAAATCTTGAATATTGATTCCAGCTGGTCCTAAACAGGTTCCAACGGGTGGAGCAGGTGTTGCTTTTCCCGCTTCAATTTGTAATTTTATTTTCTTTACGACTTCTTTAGCCACGAAAAACACCTCCATTTAAAATTTATTTTTCGTTCAGTGGTAGTGGGCAAATCCGCATTTCCCTCCCACTTAACAACAATCTAATATAACATATGCGATTGCAATTAAGATAATAGCACAAAAAAATACCGTTTACAACTCTTTTTCTGTTTTATCTAATTAATCTTAACACTTTTTCATGTTGCCATTTATAATTATCAGTTCTATCTTTGATTTCCTCTCTTGATACCTTTCCAAACTTAAAATAACCTTTTTTATCTTTCTCATACAAAAAAATTTCTAAATCACAATACGTACTCACGATAACTTCCATAAACTTATTTCTTTGCTTATTGTAAACAGTAGAATGTTTTCTATAAATTTTTAAATCATCCAAAAAAAATACTAACATCTTATTTAAGAATTTAGACCCCGTAAAAAAATCAATGTTTGGTCTTTCAATGTTGATAATTAACGTTACCACTTCAAATACTCTTTCTATTAATTTCGAATCATTTTCATAAGAAACCGAATAAATCTCTTTTTTTATCATATCTAAAACTTCATCCGTATAAATTCCTTTGTAATATTTCAATTTTTTATCAATTTCCAACATTGCTTTTTGTTCTCCACATAAAAAATATAAATTTAAGTTTCGTAATAAACGCTTGAAAATAGAAGTCTCATAAAAGTTACATAGTTGCAAGCCAAACTTTATATTTACAATATCTTCAAAGCCAGTAGTTATATCCGCTATGTATACTTTTTTTCCAATATAAATTAAAACATAGGCATGCCAAAAATTATCTAGTTCTACATATTCTGCCGAAATACCAAAAGCTTTTAACAGCGCTTCAAACATTTTTGCCCACGAGGCACAAACGAAACGAAAACTTTGCACATCATAAATATTTATTTTTTCATTGAAAATTTTTCTTTGTTTTTTTCCACCAGAACGATAGGTAAAAAAGGTTTTATTGTACTTAAAAATTTCTCCTGTTCTAATATATAAAAACCTAGCAATCGTTAATTCATCTGTTAAATTTAATAATTCTTTTTCCTCATACAATTTTTTCAATAAATTCATACCTTTTTCCTCTTTTTTAGAGCAGTAAAAAAATTGCAAAATTGCAATTTAAGCTTTACTAACTTGAAATAGTTCCACCTCTACTGGAGTTTCTTGACCAAACAAATCAATTAGAACATTTAATTTGTTATTTTCAGTATCAATAGTGTCAATTGTCCCTATCATACCTTTAAATGGACCATCGATAACATTTACTTTATCTCCCACTTTTAATTCAGATTCCACATCTACTCGAGACATTCCCATATTTACTAAAATACGATCAATTTCTTGCGGAGGAAGAGGAGTTGGCTTTGCACCTTTACCTGAAGACCCTATAAAGCCTGTAACCCCTGGGGTATTACGTACCGCATACCATGCTTCATCACTCATAATCATTTCAACAAAAACGTATCCAGGAAACATTTTTTTTACTTTCTCTTTTTTTACTCCATCTTTTAATTCAACTTCCGTAGTCGTTGGAATAATTACACGAAAAATGTTTTCTTGCATATCCATAGATTCTGTACGTGCTTCCAATTTTTCTTTTACATTATCTTCATGTCCTACATAAGTTGTAATAACATACCATAACTTATCCATTAATTAAACACATCCTTTACAACGGATAACCCTAAATTTAAAATTTGAAAGAAAGCAACAACGACAATACAAAACACTAATGTCGCCATAGAATATTTAAAAACTTCCTTTTTACTAGGCCAAGTCACTTTTTTTAATTCTAAACGAATTCCTTTAAAAAATCCTTCTTTTTTCTTTTTGATGTTTTTCTTCTTTTCTTTTTTCTTTGGCATTTGTCAAAAACTCCTTTTTTCCAAATAAAAAACACTTTCGTGTCTGTTAAACTTAATTTAGCATATATGCTTATAAAAATCAATATGTTTTTAATTGCTCATTTATGATTTTTAAAAATGTTTACTAAATTTTATATTTTATATTTTTCAATTTTTATAAAAAACGAACTCCAATTATTATTTAAAAAAGCAAAGAAATATTAAACGGCTTCTCTATTTGCTAAAATACTTTTAATTTTATTTTTTATTCTTTGAATGGTATTATCTATTTGTTTCGATGTTTTTCCTAAAATGTCTGCAATTTCATGATAAGACAATCCTGTAATTAACAATTTATACACTTCATATTCACTGGCAGACAAAGCTTTTTCAATAAATTCCAATAATTCATCAAATTCTTCATCTTTTGTAATATGGGTTAATGGATCGTTTTCGTTATTATCACTAATCACTTCTTTTAATGGAATGTTGTATTCTTCATATACATGGTCTAAAGATAAACTTTCCAACAATACTCGATTTTTAATACGACTTGCTTTTCGTATAGCATTTTGTAATCTTCTATCTACACACAAAGTAATAAAAGTAGCTATAGAAGAATTTTTATCTTCTTGAAAAGATTTCAAAGCATCGGAAAAACCAACCAAAGCTTCTTGATACAAATCTTTATATTCGAATCCATATTTCATAGCAGAATATGCATATTTTTTTATAACAATATCTATAATATATTTATATTTTATAAACAATACATCTTTAACATCTTCATCCGCCTCACATAATAAAGAAAACAATTCGCTATCTGAATATTCTTCGTAGTTCACTAAAAACCTCCTTATTTCATATTAAAAATTAAGACGCCTGCAGCGACGCTAGCATTTAAACTATTAACCTTGCCACGCATAGGAATACTTACCTTTACATCACTAACGTTTTCTACTACATTGCTAACCCCTTTTCCCTCATTTCCAATAACCAAAACTTTTTTATCAGCATAATCAATTGTTTGGTAATCTTCACCATCCATAAAAGCCGCATAAACAAAATAATTTTCTTTTTGTAACTTTCTTAAAGCTTCACATAAATTATTTACTAAAATAATTTTTACACGATCAATTGCTCCAACACTTGTTTTCATGACAATATCATTAACTCGTACACTTCTATCTTTAGGAATTAAAATTGATTTTACACCTGCAGCTTCACAGGTACGAATAATGGCACCAAAATTATGAACATCTTCAATATGATCTAAAGCTACAATAAAAGATTCTCCCATTATACTGTCAAAAGACGCATACTCAAAAGAATCCATATCAATTACAACTCCCTGATGATTCTTATCTACCATTTTATCCAATTGGTGTTTTGGACGATAAAAATAGCGAATATGATGCTTTTCTAAATAAGAAATAATTTCTTTATCTCGAAAATTATCATTCAAATAAACTCTTCTAATTTTTTTAGGTTCCACGTCTTTTAAAACATTTTTACCATATACTAACATTATTTCCCCTCCAATTTGCTAAGTATTATATCATATTTAAGAAATAAAAAAGAAATAATTTATCGATAGACAAAATTATCTCTCAAAAGTATGTCTAGTTGATTTTGATTTCGTTATATTATAGTCTTTTATAAGTTTCCTAGTATACGAATGTTGCTTATTAGAATTTGCTTTTCCATAGATATAGTTATCATAGTTTTGATGAAGTGGTGTAAAATTTTGCATGGCATACAATTCCATTGCAACCCTACATGCAAAAAAATTTTTAACATCTCTTATTTTATTGATTTTCAAAATTACATTCTCTCCTTTTTTAAACGTATATTTATATTACAATTATTTTTTGTTTTATGTCAACTAAAACAAAAAGGAACTTGAATAATCAAATCGTTCCTTTTAAGTATTACTTTTTAATATCGTTAATACAAAATTATATTAATTTGATATCAAAAAAACATTTTGTGTACAAAGTAATACTTGTGTACACTATTAATAATATCTACGGATTTATTATATTTATTGCTCCTGTTTTTTCCAATTTTATAACTTCCTCTTTATAATTAAGAGCCATACCAATTACAAAGATAGTGGCAAGAATGTATACCCAAAGCATCAACATTACAATATTCGCTAATCCTCCATAAAATACAGTGTAATTAGCAAAATGGTGTATATAGTAAGAATACAAAGCGGTAACAATAACCCACATGACTGTTGTAAAAATGGCTCCATAATTTACATATAAACTTTCCAATTTACGATCAGGAGCCATTGTATATAGTATTTTTATAAAACAGAAGATAATAAACCATGTTATTGGTCCTTTCAATAAATTAAACGTAAAAATAATGGTATTCGTAATAGATTCATTCATATTAACAAGAGTTACAGCATCAATGATATTTTTCCCAAACACGGGAACAATCAAAATGAACACAAAAAGTATTACAATTAAAAACGTCATAATAATGGCTTTTGTTCTTCTCCTCAAAAAATGAGTATCTGCTATTCCATAGATTGCGTTGGACGTAACAATAATAGAAGCTGCACCATTACTTGCTATATAAAAACCAA
Source organism: uncultured Mycoplasmatota bacterium (assembly GCA_947574215.1). Lineage (GTDB taxonomy): Bacteria > Bacillota_I > Bacilli_A > RF39 > UBA660 > MGBC108787. The sequence continues at coordinate 17,257 of CANPIX010000010.1, forward strand.
TTAATAATGTAAAGAAAAAGCGAAAATCTATATTTGTGACAGCTACCATAGGAACAATTAAACTAGCAATTTCCAAACCAAACGCTTTTTCTATAAAATTACCAATAAAATCAATAGATAAATTCAAAAAAGAAGCTCCATAAGTAATTAAAGTTACTATAGGAACTACTGATAAAACAAAGAAAAAAGCAAGTTGACCTGGCAAAACTCTCATCTCAGGTTTTTTTATAACGCTCAATACTTTTTTTAAAAACTCTGTTAGTCTTTCTATCATGCATTTCCCTCTTTTTTATTCTCTTTTTGTTTTTTTACTTCTTCAAGAGCTTCATTAATAGCGTCTTCTACAGTTTTAATATTATCTTCAATCATACTATAACCAATAGCTGCACCTTGCTCATAAGGAAGACGTTTAAACTCTTTGTTAAGTTTATGAATATAACTCGCAAGCTGTTTTTGTGAATAACCTATCATATATATCACAAATTCATTGCCATCTGTTCGGATAATATCGCTTTTATCAAGTTGAGCTTTAACTAATATATTAGCTGCAGCCTTAATTTGTTCATCGCCTTTTTCATAACCCATTGTATCATTAATATATTGCAAATTATTCAAATCAATAACAACAACAGATTGAGGATAAATTGTGTTTTGACTCCAACTTTCCAAATTTTCACTTAAATAATTTCTATTTTTTAAAGAAGTAAGTTGGTCTATGTATTTAAGCTTATCTTCTTTTTTAATTCTTTTAGATAATTTAATTTTTTTAGTAAGTTTGTAAGCGTATAGGAAAAACAAAACCACTATGATTAAAATATACATAAAATACTTGGCAATAGCACCTGTAACTCTCCCAGTTCTAAATGTTAATTCATAATTATAAATCCCTTTATATTCTGTCTTTGCAGGATCTTTTAAATTAATAAATCGTGTAAATAATTTCGAAAAAGTCTCATTCGTATCTATTTTAAAATTATAATTCGTATCAACAATACTAGTTAAACGAGAACTATACTCATTAAAAATTCCAAAACGATTGGCATAATAAACGTTACTATCTACTATAATAATTTCTTGTTTTTTCACTAATTTTTTTAACTCTTTTTCATTTTTATAAGTTTTTAAATTAATTTTAGAATTCATTTTTAAATAATCATACAAAGACGTATTTTCTTCTACATAAGCAGTAACATTGTTAAGAGATTTTAAAGATTTTACAACAACATCATCCTCTTTATCTACTAAAACACTAAAGTTAATATTTATACTAGAAGGAAGAGTATTAAAATTGTTATTTGGAATATTATAAAAAGCAAAATAAACATCTACATTATCATTTCGAATCGCTTCAGTAAACTTTTTTACATTTTTATATTTTGTAAATTTAATTTCTGTGTCACTAAAATCTATAAATTCTTTTAAATATTGAGCGATGATTCCCCCATAATTTCCTCCAGACAAAATTTCATAAGGAGGAGTGCCAATAAATCCATAATTGTAAGAAATACTTTGCATAGCGTCTATTTCTGTTAAAGAAATATTTAAAGAATTGGTAAATAATTTAAACATATGATTTTTATATGATTTTTGAAAACGATTTTCTTCCCATTTCATAAAATATTTTTGCAAAATAGATCCTAAAGTTTTATTTTTACTCATATCAACCTTATAATAGTAAGGAATATCACTAAAATGGTAGGCTACTGTATAATCATTTTTTAAAATGTTTTCCATATTTAAACACAAAGGAATAATCATATAATTAATTTCTGATTGCTCTTCAAAAGACTTCAATAATTCTTCATTTGTATTATAAGTTTTTATTGTTAAATTTGGATTATCCAAAAATCCACTAACATAAGAAAGATTATCGTTTAAAATCCCTATTTTTTGATTTGTCAAGTGGGTTGCATTGCTAAAACTATCTTTTTCTTTACTAATAAGAACATAGTGTCCTTCATAAAATACAAATTCATTTTCATTGTACGTATTTCCAATTGTAAAAGCAATATTCGAAGGAGATTCTCCAAGATTGTAAGTAACTGAATTGATTTTTAAATTGTATTCTTTATAGAAATCTTCCAAAAAATCGTAAAAAACCCCACTACCGTTATCTCCAAAAATACTTACATTATTCAAAACATTAAAATTTTGAACCGTTGTTGAATTATCTGCCAAAAATTTTTTTTCTGAAGCATTTAATTTGGTTGTGTCCGTAAAATATAAATAAGAAAGAATAAAAAGTATAACTAAAAATACAATAATAATAAAACTTATTAAAAAAAACTTTTTTTTACTTTTCATAAAATCACTACCTACTATTCATTATCTTTTGCTACTTCCGTATTATTATTCCAAACAAGAGTACTTCCATTAACATTTTTTGCTCCCATAAGTAAAAATCCTTCATTGTTTTCTGTAGCATTTGCTTTTAAAGTATATTGGAAATCATAAAAATCCAAATAGTTTTGCTCAAAGGATTTTAAAGAAGATAGTGCTTTACTTTGAGCCTCCACTAAACTTACACCCTCTTTAAATGTTAAAGCGATATAAATAATTTTCCCTTGTGTTTTAATCGTAACCTCTTGAACTGAAGCATCATTTTTCATAGATGAAATAAAATTGTTCTTAATTTCATCGGTAACTTCTACCTCTTTAATTCCTTCAAGTCTGTTACCATAGCTACCTTTAGAAGAACCAAAAAAATACTTTAAAAACACACCTAAAATAATAAATAAACAAATAAGTACTATCAAAAAAAGAACAAACAATACTCGATTTTCTATCCATAATTTCTTGATTTTTTTCATTTTCCACCTCTTCTATTTAAGGTAATATCATTATACTACATTATATACGAATTGGCTAGTTTTTTGCACCTACAAAAACTATTATTAAATACAAAACACAAAATTCAAATTTAGCCATCTTGCATCTAAAAACACCTAATAGTATAATTATGCAAACAAAATTTGTAAAGAAGATTGATTAGATTCAAAAATTATTATTGCAAACTATTTACTATACTTTTGATTTTTTCTTCATTCCAAATTTCAATATTTAACTCTTTTGCTTTATCAAATTTACTGCCTGGATTTTCACCCACAATCACAACATCTGTTTTTTTGCTAATAGAAGATGAAGTCATGCCTCCATAATTTTCTAAAATTAAAGACAATTTTTCTCGATCCATAAATGAAAGCGTACCTGTTAAAACAAAACGTTTTCCACTAATCAAATCGTGATGACGTTCTTCATCTCCTAAATATTTCATGTTAAGTCCAAGCTCTTTTAATTTTTCAATTAAATTTACATTTTCTTTCATTTGAAAAAATGAATATAAATTTTGTGCAAGAGTAGGACCAATATCACGAATATTTTCAAAATCTTCACAACTTGCTTCCATTAATTTATCTATATTTTTAAAGATTTTTACAAGCAGTAATGCAGTTTTATCTCCAATACCAGAAATTCCTAAACCAAACAGCAATCTTTCTAAACTATTGCTTTTACTATCTTCGATAGCCATAAGTAAATTATCTACACTTTTATTTCCATATCCTTCAAGTTCTATTAAATCTTTTCGATGTTCATGCAAATAATAGATATCCGAAATATTTTTTACAAAGCCTAAATTAAATAGATCTTCCATAATTTCAATTCCTAGTCCATCAATATTCATAGCCTTTCGACTACAAAAATGAATCAAACCTTCTACTTTTCTGGCTGGACAAAAAAGATTTACACAATAATGATCCACTTGGTCTTTTTTCTTTTCTAATAAAGAACCACAAATAGGACAAGTTGTAATCATTACAAAATCTTTTTCTTTTCCTGAACGTCTTTCAATTTTTCGTTCTACCACCTCTGGGATAACATCCCCTGCTTTACGAATTGCAACTATATCTCCAATTTTTAAATCCTTTGAAACAACATAATCTTCATTGTGCAACGTAGCTCGTTTCACAGTAGACCCCATAACAATAACAGGATCAAGAACTGCATTAGGAGTAATTCTTCCCGTTCTCCCAACCGTAAAAACAATATCACGCAAAGTAGTTAAAACCTCTTCTGCCGGAAATTTATAAGCAATAGCCCATTTTGGATATTTAGAAGTAAAACCAAGTTTTTTTTGTGAAGACAAAGAATTTACTTTTATAACAATTCCATCAATCTCATAAGGTAAATTACGGCGCTTTTCTGAAGTTTCTTTTATATATTTTTCAATTTCTTCCATTCCATGCACAACACGATTAGCTTCTTTATTTACTTTAAATCCCAATTTATACATAAAATCCAAAGCTTCTTCATGGGTATTTATGCCATAATCTTCTGGATTTGGCAAATGGTAAATCCATGTACTTAACTTTCTTTCTGATGCAATTTTAGAATCCAATTGTCTAACCGATCCGGCAGCAGCATTCCTAACATTTTGTAACAAAGGAAGACGGTCCTTCTCTCTTTTGGCATTTATTTCTAAAAGCACACTCTTAGGCATATAAATTTCTCCGCGGACTTCAATGTCTATTGGTTGATTCAATTTTAATGGAACACTTTTAATTGTTTTAACATTATGTGTGATATCTTCTCCTGTAATCCCATCTCCACGTGTTGCTGCAAAAATAAGTTCACCTTTTTCATAATGCAAAGACACGCTAAGTCCATCAATTTTATATTCGCAAACATAAGTAGGATCAACATTTTCTTTTAATATGCGATTATTAAAATCTTCAATCTCTATTGCATCAAATACATCTGGTAAGGAAAGCATTGGAAGTTTGTGACGAACTTTTTTAAATCGTTCAATGACTTCTCCACCCACTTTTTTAGTTGGAGAGGTTGGACTATCAAATTCTGGATATTCCATTTCTAAATTTTCTAATTCCCTTAAAAATTTATCGAATTCTTGATCAGAAAGCGTAGAATTATCCAAAACATAGTATTCGTAATTTGCTTTATTTATAAGACTTCTTAATTCTTCGATTCTTTTTTGAATATCATTCATTTTCACAATAATCCTTCCATAAAAAGTCTGGATATTCTCCTTTGATTTTTAAATCGATAATAGAACGCATAACAAATTCCAAATCGCTTCGGTATGTCATACCTAACCATACACTGTTGCTTGGTGTATTTAAAATCGTTATTTTACCCTTTAAAACATTTTCTTTTAAACATTCAGGAAGTAAAACTTCTTCATTTAAAATAATTTCTAATTCTTGTTTAAAATAATTTTGCCAGTATTCTTCCAAAATAGAAAATACATCGTATTGAAAAGCAAAAAAATTCATAGAAACAGGATGGCTTTCTTCTATTTCAAATGGCGCATCACCGTTTAAAGGTTTTGCTAAAATTTTCCCATTAGATTCTCCCACACTACATTCAACTATAGAACAAATTTTTTGATCATCCAAAGTTAAAACGCCACGCTTTACCTCGCCTTCTAAACTTTTTGTAATAGAGAACTGATACGAAATATTAGCATACGTAAAAGGCTCCTTTATTTGTTTCAAAAATTGAGCGGCAGTTTTAAAAGCATTAAATCCATAAAAATCATCTGCATTAATAACTACAAAAGATCCTTCAATGTATGGTTTTGCTGTAAGAATTGCTTGAACAGTTCCCCAAGGCTTTTTTCTTTCATGAGCCTCAAAAGAAACTGGAATATCTTCTATTTTCTGAAAGGCATAATCTACTTTGATTTTATTTTCTAATCTTTTTCCAATAGTGTTTTGAAAATCTTGTAAAAATTCCTCTCTTATAACAAAAACTACTTTTGTAAAACCTACTTTTATTGCATCATAAATGGAATAATCCATAATAAAGTTACCTTCTTCATCTACAGGAGTAATTTGTTTTAAGCCTCCAAATCGACTACCCATTCCCGCAGCCATAACAACTAAAGTTAAATTCATACTCTTAATTCCTTTCTTTTTATCTTTTTACTTCTCTTATAAAACCTACTTAAAAGTTTATCTTCTATTGTTTTTTACTTAAAAATTGAATTCCACTTATTTTTCTAAAAAAATTAACAAAGAAAACAAAACTTTTAACCACTAAATATTTAAAAACAAACTTGTTCTTTTAAAAATTAATATGTATTTTATTATTCCAGTTCGTTAACTTTCTTTCCTTAAACTTTTATGATTTTTCATTAATTTTTTTACTCCAACTTTATTAGAAAAGGCCACGGTTACCAACATCTTATCTACATCAATTATTACTCCTCTTCCATAAATCTCATGAAATACTACATCTCCAGAATTATATTGAATATCATTTTCATTATACATGGTTTTTTTATTAAATACTGGTTCTTCTTTTAAACTAGATACTGATGTTTCAATTAATTCTTTATCTATTTCTTCTATGAATCGACTAGGAGGATTAATACTTTCCTTTCCATATAACATTCTTCTTTTGGCATTGGTTAAGTACAACAAATCTCTCGCACGAGTTATCCCAACATACATTAATCTTCTTTCTTCTTCCAATCCTTCTTTTTCTAGTAAAGAGTTTGCATGAGGAAAAATGCTTTCTTCCATACCAATTAAAAATACAACGTCAAATTCAAGACCTTTGGCACTATGTATAGTCATTAAAGTAATTACATCTTTCAAATCTTTGTGTTCACTCATGTCTGCAATTAAACTGATTTCCTCTAAAAAATCTCCTAAATTTACACTTCCTGTTCTTTCTTCAAAGGAAGCAGTGATACTTTTAAACTCCATTAAATTTTCCAAACGCAATTCGTTTTCTAAAGTAGCGTCTTCCTCTAATTCTTTTTTCATACCTGACTTTTCCATAATTGTATCTATCAGCTCTGTTAAGGATAACGATTCACTTTCTTTTGCTAATTCCAAAATCAAATTTTTAAAGTCCAATTCTTTACCTTTTGAAATGGCATCAAACATGGAAACGTTGTTTATAAGTGCACTATTTTCAATTGCTTGTAGAGTAGAAGGACCAATTTTTCGTTTTGGGACGTTAATGACTCTCCTTAAGCTTACTTCATCGTGTGGATTTAAAATAAGACGTAAATAACTAATTAAATCTTTAATTTCTTTTCTTTGATAAAAGTAATAACTGCCAACAACTTTATAAGGCAAATTATTTTTAATAAACATTTCTTCTACTACACGTGCTTGACCATTGGTTCGATAAAAAACGGCGATATCCTTTGCTTTGTACCCTTCACTTACTAATTGTTTTATCTCTTCAATACATAAGGTAATTTCATGTTTTTCATCATAACTTCTTAAGTATTTTACTTTAGCTCCTAAAACTTTATTACTTTTTAAATTTTTTTCTTTACGATCCTTATTATTTTTTATAACGGAGTTTGCTGCCTCTAAAATCATTTTCGTACTACGATAATTTTCTTCTAAAGCTATTACTCTAGCATTTTTATAATCTTTTTCAAAATTTAAAATATTTTTGTAATTAGCACCTCTAAACTGATAAATAGACTGATCTGGATCCCCAACAACAAATATATTTTGATATAGTGAACTTAATAATTTTGTCAGTTTGTATTGAACTTCATTTGTATCTTGATATTCATCAATTAAAATATATTTATACTTCTCTTGATAATGATAAAGTATTTCTTTTTCTTTCATAAATAACATAACTGGCATTAGTAACAAATCATCAAAATCAACAGAATTATTCTTTTTTAATACTTTTTTATATTCTTTATATACCTCAAAAGCAATTTGTTCGGGATCTGTATTAAAAAACTTTTCAATTTCTAATTCACTCATCATTTCATTTTTAATAAAACTAATACGGTTTCGAATATAGGAAGGTGCACATTCTTCTTTGCTAATTCCTTTATCTTTCATTATTTTTTTTATTAAACTTAATACATCATCACTATCTAAAATGGTAAAATTTCGTTCTAGTCCCAAATAAGTATAATTTTCCCTTAAAATTCGAACGCCAAAAGAGTGAAACGTTCCCATAAAAACATTATTTTGTGGTATCATAACTTCTAAACGATCTCGCATTTCTTTGGCAGCTTTATTTGTAAAAGTAATAGCTAAAATGTTCCAAGAAGGTACACCATCTAGAATAAGCTTTGCGATACGAGTTGTTAGTACTTTTGTTTTTCCACTTCCTGCACCAGCAATTACTAAACATGGACCTTCTTTATGAAAAACCGCTTCTTTCTGTTGTTCATTTAAATTATTTAAGTCCATAATAATCCACCCTATTCCGTTTTATTTATTATAGCACAAAATTCCATAAAAAAAGAAGCCTTAATGGCTTTAATCTGCTATTACAAAAATTCTACAATTTCCATATTAGCATTAATTTTTTCTAACAAATCTTCACGTTCGTAATTATTAAAAATCGTAGCAAAATTACTAGTATCCATCAAGAACATGTCATAAAATTTCAAAAAAATTTCTTTATAAGTGCTGACTCCTAAATTTTTAAGAAACTCTATATTTTGAGAAACCAACTTGTAAGAATTCAATATTTGTTCTTGCAATAAAGGAGGTATATTAGCACTAAAATCGTTTATTTCATTTTCCAAAAAGTCATATTTCTTTAAAAAATCCATGTTTATTCTCCTCCTTTGGTTAATTCCTTATCGATAATTTCTTTAATTTCTTCTATCGATAAATTAGATTTATAGAATAAAACAATAAACAAAGCATCTTGAAAAGAAATAGGCAAATTTAATTTAATAATTGTGCTAATAGTATTTTTAACTTCTTGAAAAGAATTTACCTCTTTATTATGTATAATAATTTTCCAACCATCATCTACAGGGAGCAAATAATCCTCACAAATTTTATTTTCGACTTTTTGTAATTCAAGTGCAACATTAAAATCTTCTTCATCTCCACTTGATTCCAAATTTTCTATTTTATCTATCAAACTAGGATCTTGTAAAATCGTTTTTAAAAAGGCATTAACATCTCCGTTTTCAAAACTTTCTTTCTTTTCTTCATAATTCAATAACATAGATAAATTATACATATCATTATCTTTATAAGAAATATTTTTGCATTGATACTTTTTCATATTTTCTGCAATTGTATGAATATTTTTAGGTTCTGCTAAAAATTCTGGATAATTCCTTAAAAAAGACATTTCATTGATTGCAAAAAATAAATTTATTTGTTCTTTTAAAACACTCGTTTCTACAGAAAAAATACGTAAAGCAAACATTCCATTAACTTTTTGTAAAGGAATCGCATTTTCTTCTAATAAATCTACAATTTGATTAAACTTATTTTCATCTTTTAACAAAAGTAAACTAATTCCAAATTTATTAAAAGAATCAGAAAATAGGGTCAATGCTTCTTCTGAATCAGGAATCATTTTCTTTTCTTTAAGTTTATTTAAAATAGTTAATATATTCATTATAAAAAACCTCCTTTAATATGCCATTAAAGGAACATTTTTAGGATCCATTCCATTATTTTTTAACGATTCAATAACTTCTTTCAAATTTTCTTTAGAATATTTTTCTAAAACACTTGGATTTAAATAAATATCTATTGGTTCTTTACCAAGTTCCAATAAAATATTAATTTTATCCTCTAATTCTTGATCAATCATCAATTCTATATGATTCACAAAAATTTCAGTACCCACATTTGTCTCTTTAACATAAGAAATATTTTTTCTCATCAACGATTCATCATAATTTTCAATTAAAGAATCTATTTCTTGTCCAGAAAAATCTAAATAATTGATTCCATTATCTTTTAACAAATCCAATATTTTTTCTTTAGGGTCTTCTTGAGCAACTTCTACAACGATTGGCTCTTCTTCAACAAGTTTAACTGCTTCCTCTACAATAGGTTCTGCATTTTTTGCTTCTGTAAATACATCACTAAATGATTTACCACTTTGCTCACTTTCTCTTACTTGCTCATCGTAAGCAAATAACGCATCCTCAGGAAACATTAATATTTTAGCAGCTTCTCTTCTTTCTTCATCTGTAAAATTAAATTGTTCCAATAAAGAAACAATTGAATCACGTGTAATACTAATTCTTCCTGATAACGCAAGTTCAAAATACTCATTTAATTTTTCTTGATTAGCCAATGCAGCATCACGACGAATACTAAGTTCATCTATTGTAGCTATAGCGTGATTCATTTCTTCTTCGACTCTTACCAATTGTTTTTCTGCTTTTTTAGTATCTAAAGTTACAGAGTCAATAGTACGAGGTAAAGACTTATTTAATTTTTCAACCAATTCTTGAGGATTAAAATCTATCTCCAAACGATCCAAAACAGTCGCGTAATCGTTTCGATCTATATTAGATAAAAGCGTACTTAATTTTTCTCCTTGACTATTTAAATCGTTGTATAGTTTTTCCAATCCTGCAATTCTAGCTTGTAATTCTTTTTTCTCTTCAGTAGTTCGAGTCTTAGTTTCAACAGCTCTATTACGTTGTCTGTTCATTTCCACTAAAACTACACTATCGTCCCCTCTTAAATTATACAATTTGTCTAGTAAAGCACTAACTTCAGGTGATAATGCCTTCATACTAATCACTCCCATATTCTACAAAAGATTATATCAAAAGAAATTCGACTTGTAAACTAGTATTTTTTAATGATTTTTGCAATTTTTTTACATATAAACGAAAGATTTTGTTGTATAAAAACATTTTGATGCTATGATTAAAAATAGGTGATAAATTTGAAAAAAATATTAATTGATTTAGATGATACAATTTTAGTAGATTGTTATTTAGAAATAGTAAATAAATATTTAAATAGTAATTATTCTTATAACGATATTAAAGGCTATTGGGTTGATGATATAATTCCTAAAGAAAAACAAGAAGAATATTTAGACTTTTTTTATAATCATATTGATGTATATGAATATGGACATGTACAAAAAAATGCTATAAGAGTAATAGAACAATTAAACCAGTATTATGATGTATTAATTTGTAGTGCGTACATTGATCATCGAGATTTAAACAATTGTTCAAAAATTCTAACGTGCAAACACAAATGGTTAATAAAAAATCTTTCGTTTATAAAACCAGAAAATTTTATTTTTACAAATAGAAAAGACGTAATCCCTACAGATATTAAAATTGATGATAAATTAGAAAATTTAAAAACTTGTACTACCAAACTTTTAATCACCGCTTATCACAATAAAAATATAAAAGAAGAAGATTTAAAAAAAGAAAATATTATACGAGTAAACGATTGGGACGAAATTGCGGAAATATTGCTTAATCACTAATCAATTTAAAAACATAAACATTTTGAAGTTTTTCATTTTTTCTATCACAAGTAATCAACGTTAAATTTGTTTCATTTCTTCTTTTGGATATTTCTATGGTACCATTTTTTAAAACGTTATACATAGTAATTAATTTATAATTATACTTTTTTTCATTATAATATAAATACGCAATATCATTTACTTTTAACTTATCTAAATTTTTAAAAAATGATATTTTACTATTTCCACTGTGCGATGCAAGAATTAAATTACTGTTTTTATTATCTGGCATCAATGAAGTTTCAATAACTTCAATATTTTTATCCACATGATTATTTTTAGAACCAAATTTATAAAAGCCTCGTTTTAATTTTATTTTGGGAATTTCTAATACCGCAATAAAATTTTCTTCCTTTTTTTCAAAATTTGAAACAATAAAATTTTCAACTTTTTGTATGTGCTTTTTTTCAACAGTCTTATGAATAAAAAAAGAAATAACAATAAACTGGATTCCTAGTATAAAAATTAGTAATCCTATTTTTTTAAATTTTTTTACCATGTTCTACTAGACCTATACCAACAATCAAAAAAAAGAGTGGAAATATAAAATTCAATTTGAAAGCAAATTTACCCGTGTTTGGCACTTTCACAATTTTTTCATTTTCTAAAGATATTGGCACGACTTGTTTATCTTCGGTTATTGAAAAATAGATTCGCTCTTTAAATAAATGATAATCATTTAATGCTTTTTTTTCTAATATATAGTACTTTCCATAAGGTAACTCTTTAATAACAATTTGACCGTTTTCATCTGTAGGACCACTAAAAATCAGTTCATCCTTTTCATTATATACTTCTATTAAAACATTTTTTAAGAGTTTTCCCGTCGCTAAATCCGTTTTATGAAATTCCAAGGTCCCTCTAAAAGGATGATTTATCAAATTCATATTTGTTTGTTTCTCCGTATTCTTGTCGACTACAAAAACAATGTCATCTAATAATCGATAGCCAAGTTTCCCTTTAACTTGCCTAATAATATATTCTCCATAAGGAAGTTCAATTTCAGAATAACCATTTTCATTTGCATATACCCTAGTTATCATTTTCAAATTTTTTTTGTCATATATTTCAAAAACGGCTTCTTTTTCAGGTAAAACTGAATTTAAATACCAAAAGTTTTTATTTATTATCAATTTGGTTTTGTAAACCTCATCGTATACTGTTAGGTAAACTAAAGAATCAGCATTTTCTTTGGTAATCGAAAAAAAATATTTTGTTTGGTCCAACTTATAACCAACAGGCGCTTTCATTTCCTGTAAATAATATTCTCCTAATAATAAATTCTTTTTTGATAAAGATTTACAATTCTTATCAATAATCAGTTGATCCACCAACTTATCTTCTTTCGTATAAATTCCATAAACCGCACCATTTAAATAGGCTGTCCCACTATTTGAATTACAACTTTTCGTATCTGTATCGTATTTTTTTATTTCCACTTGTCCTAAATATATTTTATCATAAACTATTATTTCTTTTGTTAAAACCTCCTTTGTAATCGAAAAATAATAAACGTTTGGATCGAGTTCATAATTTAAACCTGGAATTTCTTCTTTGAGATAATAATTTCCAAGTTCTAAATTCTCTATAGAAGCGCTACAATCTTCTCCAATTAAAAGATCACTAACCCATGTATGATCCATTTTATACAATTTATAAACACTTCCTTTCAACGATCCATTTTCTTGAGCTTGACATATTTGACTGTCAGCATCGTATTTGAATAATTTTAATTTACCACTAATCACACTAAAATTAATTTCTAATTTTTGAGGATCCAAATTCCCCGCCACAAGAACATTTTGTCCATTATTAGAAGTATAAATAACAAGTTCTTCATCATAACTATTGGCTCTTTTTTCTAAAAAAATCTTTCCCGATTTATTAAAAGTTGGTGTAACAATAAGTTCTTTATTTTGAACTTGATATATACAATTTTCACAATTTTTAACTTCAAATCCATTTAATTTTCCAAAATTATAAGAAGTATTAAAAGGAATTACAGCAGAAAACGTTTTAAAATCTGGTTGTTTTAAATAAGAATCCACATATTCTTTTATCTCTTTCATATGTTCTTGAATCTCTTTAGGCGTTTGGATAATATATTTTTGAGGATTTTCTGGATGATAACCACTAGTAAATTCTAAACTCCTTCCTAGTTCTTTCCAAATAAGTGTTTGAGTGGCTACAATCCAATCGTCACCTTTATGTCTTCCTTTGTAATCGTAGCCAAAATAAGCATATAAAGCAATTTTTTCTAACTTATTTTTACTTATATTGGCCTTACTTCCCAACTCACTTAATGGCAAATCATAATACCCTTTGTATGAAAGAGAAGATAATGAAACTCCTGGTTCGATACAATAAGCTGTTGTTTTATCACTTGTTCTAATAAAATGCTCAAAATTTGCATGTTTTCCTTTCGAGTCTACATAACTATAATTTTTTATAAATATAGCTTCAAATTGATCCGTAGTTGTTTTAGCTAAAACAACCCGAGGTACAAACAATACTAACAAAATTGCTACAATGTATATATATTTTATTTTAACGTGCATGAACGTTTTTTCTCCTTTCTACTTTATATATACACCGTAAATTTAAAAATTCCTTTTATTCATTGTAATAAAAAAAATTTACTTATTTGTAAATTACTCTCCTTTTAAAATTGGATATTTTTTATACATAAAATCATCATTATATTTCTTATCGTAAAATTCACCAATAAAAGTTTTAGGAGGAAATCCATTCTTTCTTAAGATCATCCTTCCAAACACACTATAAGATAACAACATATCAAATACTATTAAAAAAAATAAACATATATTTAATGTTTTTCCTATTTTATAGGGAATTTTCTCAATCCAACAAGAAACAATAGGATAAATAATTTTTAAAAGTAAAACTCCTAGTAAACCCCAAACAATCATAATAGGAATTGTCGTTTTACCATTTATATTCAAAAACATAGAAGAATAATCCCAAAATTTTGTTTGCAAAACTTGTTCTGTTAAAATACCTGCTAAATACTCAAAAACTCCACCAATTAGAAAAGAATAAAAAAATGTTTTTCCAAATCCTCTTTGATCATTTTTTGGTCCTAATAAAAATAAAAAGAAAACCATTCCAAATCCATAAAGTGTACTGAATGGTCCATACAACAAATCATGTCGGCAAGTCCAAGTTCCATGTATTATAAACCATTGGATTTCTTCAAAAAAGCCACCAAAAACGCTTCCAATTATAAAAAATAAAAAGATTTTATCAAAACAAAATCCTTTAGCAAAAATAACATTTTTTTTCATACAAACCACTCTCTGTATTAGTAGTCTTAACGAATTTATAGCATTTATTCTTACATATTATAACAATTCAAGTATAGTTATAATATATTTTTTATATTGCTATCTTATTTGATTTATCCTTAGAAGCTGCAATAATTTTCTTGAAATTTTCAATTCTAGTGAATAGTAGTGTACAAAGTTTATGAATACGTCGATCCGTCATTTTGGTAATATCTTGAAACTTATGAAGCATTGTTTCAAATTCTTCTACAACGCCATCTAATTTTGTTAAATCAAATCTTGTGATATTCTCTATGTTTTTAAGTAGCGAATCAAAATCATTTACTGAATAGAAAAATCTTGCTTTTCCATTAATAATAATTTCTTCCTCATTATAATCCACAATGTTAAGAGCCTGTCCATTATCAAAAATTGGAGCCACACAAATCCATTTTAAAGTATTTACATCTCTAATAATACCGAAATTATTTAAATGTCTATCTTCATTTAAAATAAGATAATCCAAAATAAACATATTTTCAATAGATTCGCGAGCTTTTGAAATACCATGTTCTTTTAGTACTTCTATATATTCTTCATAAATATTTTCCTTCTTACAATAGCAATGTACAATTTGATAAGCTGAAACATATTCTGTGTTAGAATCAATAAAACATGGGCATTTAGAAACAATTTGACCTTTTACGACATCGATTGTATATTTAACATGATCAAAACACAAGCGTTCACAAATTAAGGAAGCTAAAGCCTCATTAAAGGGTTGCATAACTTCTCCTTTAAATCCCCCTTTTAATAAAAATCTTTTTCCTGACTCAAGAATCCATGTTTTCTTTAGTCTTCCATCAGTTGTATTATTAGGAGAAAATAAACTTACATCTTCATTTCTAACATTTGAGAAAGTTATATCCATCAGACTTGAATCTTTAAAATCATGTTCAAAAAAATTAATATCTTCATATTTTATTTTACTATCATAAGGTTTAATCCAATATTGATCCGATAATGAAAGACCAAAAGCTTTATTTAAAAGTTCCTCAGAGACATTAACATTTAATTTATGTAATAATATATCCAAATCGTCACGCCAAGAAGGAATTCCCCTTCCGCAAAACCAATCAGACAAAGAACGTTTAAAATCCGATTCAGAAGAAGCATTATAATAAGCGTGTTTTACTATTAATGGAGCATACTCAATATTTTTTATTTCGTATATTTCACTAAATCCATGCAAAATATCATCATAATCTGCTATTAATACCTCCGTATTTTTATTCATCAAAATGCAATTAGGCTTTAATTGTAAAGCATCTCTAAAAATAAATTCTATTTCCGAATTATCATAAACTGCCTTATCCCAATCTTTGCCATAATATTGCAAAAGATTTAACATCAATTCAATCTTTATCCATTCCCCATCGTTTATTAATTTAAGCAAACCTGCTATACGATTGACCATATATTTATTTAAAGTCTTCATATCTTCTTGTGATAACTGTCCATTGGCATGCATATCTTCAACTGGACCATTGCGAAAAAAATAATGAGTAAAAGCCTTTGAAATCCAATCAATATTTTCAGATTTAAATAAACGTGATTTAGCTCCGCTATTCAAACTCTCAAATAAAGTACTATTTTCTTCTTTGTATCTTTTAAATATGTAATTAGAAGAAAACGGAGCGATATTCCATTTTTTTCTTTTATATCGAACCTGATTTTTAGAAACTTTATATAGATCAGCAATCAAACTATCCGAAATTCTTTCTTCTACAAATAGTTTTTCCAATTGGATTTTTGTAATGCTATTCCAGTCCATTTGCATACCTTCATTTTTCATTTTTACTAGTTCTTCATAAGAATACATACTATCATCACTTTCTAATTACAAATTTAAACTTTAAGATATTTTATCAAAATGAAAAATGAAAATCCATATTTACTTCAAAAATATTGAACGTATAAAAAAGAAGTACTAAAGATTTGCTATTAATTTTTTTATCATATTTAATTCTTTTTCTAATTTTACATCTGTTCCTATTTCATAAGATAGTATTACTCTTATATAAAAATCTATTGCGGGAGATAAATATACAGCTTCTTCTTTAACTCTAAACATTGATATGTCTGTTCCTGCTTTTTCATAAGGCTTTGTTGATTTAAAAGATTTTCTTTTAATCCTCTTAAATCTCCTTTATAAGAATTGTATCTTCTATAATTGATTTTATTTTGTTTCACATATCCTTTTTTTCTCATTATTTCTAATACTTTATTTTTTCCTATTTTTATTCCTTGATTCTTAAGTTCTATATATATTCTTTGATAACCAATTCTTTTTTTATGCTTTTCTAAATATAAATAATCTATTTCTTTTTCTATATCTTCGTACTTGTTGACTTCATTTTTTATTGCATTTAATTGATAATAATACACCGACAGTGGAATATCTGTCATTTCTAGAAGAACTTTTAACTCATATTTTGTCCTTAGCTCGTTAACAACTTTTACTTTTTCCTTTGTTGTTAGTTCTTCTAGTTTTTTTGCTAAGGACTGCGATTTTTTTAAGAAATCAATCTCTGCTTTCAATCTTTCATTTTCTTCCATCAATTTTTTATCTATCATCTTCTTATATCGTTCATCTTCATTTAGGTAATTTTTTCTAGGATAAGTATCTTGTATTGATTGTTCTCCTTCTTTATCATACTTTTTTACCCAATCTAATGCCGTTTTATAATTTATTAATCCCATATCCAAACTTACTTGTCTTATTGATTCTCCATTTTTTATTCTGCTTATAGTTAATAGTTTTGTTGCTCTTCTATAAGTTCTTCTTTCTCTATTTAAAAATGGTTCTTCTCCATATCTTTTATATAAATTAACTAGATATTTTAAATCATCTATGTTTTTTGTATTGTGTAATTCACATATGTGTGATAATGACTTTCCTTCTACTACATGTTCTTTACACATTTGAAGTTTTTCTTCTATCGTTTTTTTCATTAAAAAAATGACTCCTTCCAAGTTTTAGAATATATTTTTATTATACATTCTTTTTCCAACTTTTCGAAGCCATTTCATCCACATCTGGCAGGGGATGAGAGAATCGAACTCCCAACTAAAGTTTTGGAGACTCCTATTATACCATTTAACTAATCCCCTACAAATTTACAATATTATTATAGCATAAGTATGAACAAATAAGCAAATACTTTCATATACTATTCTAGGTGATTATAATGCTTATTAATTATACGACAAAAGAACTTGAATTATTAGCAAGAATTATGAGAGCTGAAGCGCTAGCTGAAGGAAACTTAGGAATGCTTATGGTTGGAAATGTTGTAACAAATCGTAGTATTGCAAATTGTTTAACTTTTAAAAACATAAGAAGTATAACAGATGCCATTTACCAAAAAAATCAATTTGCAGGAGTGAATTCATCTTTATTCCAAGCCTCCCCAACAACTCACGAAAAAAATTTGGCTGAAAGAGTATTGCGTGGAGAATACTATTATCCAGCTACTCACTCCTTATGGTTTTATGCTCCTGCAAAAAATACATCTTGTCAAAGTACTTGGTATGGTCAAAAATTGGCAGGAAGTTACAAAAATCATTGTTTTTATAGACCCGACCCAGGAGCTTGTGAAGAATTATACTAAAAAATATAAGTGAATACTAGTAAATATGAATAAATTATGTATTAGAAGATTGAAGCAAAAAAAATTGCTTCTTTTTGATTTTTAAAATTTATTTAAGAAAAAATGCATACGAACTTAAAATCTTTTTTCATTTGGTAATCAATTTTCATGGCCATATTAGAATACAACCACTAAAATAAACATAAACAACATGATAAATCTTATACATCTCTGTTTTATCTAAATTTCAGTGGTTATTTATATTTACGTTTGTCCTTGTGTTTATAAGGTATCTCTTCCTAATTTTTTGTATTTTCATTTATATTAATTTTCATGATTCTTACTTTCTTAACAAAAAAAACGAGATTCATGTATAATGTGATTTTTGACAATTTAATTGTTAAGAAATTTACTCTTTTATAAGTACATTCAATTCTAAAAAAATAGGACAGTTAAAAAGCAACCAAATAAGATTGCTTTAAGGTATTAGAAGTTTTTGACCAACAGAAAGTGAACTTGATATTAAATTATTTAGATTTTGTATAGCGGTTACTGTCGTATTAAAATTTCTAGCAATACTATACAAGGTATCGCCTTTTTTTACAGTATACGTTTGGTATTCATTTTGTGTAGGAATAATTAATCTTTGACCAATACTTAATAAGTTACTAGTTAAATTATTAATACGTTTTAGTTCATCTACAGTTGTTCCAAAACGACTTGCTATTTGATAAAGACTATCACCAGATTTTACAACGTAATATTTATTTTCATCTCCATCATCATTTGATATATTTGAACTCACTTTTAAAACTTGACCTATAGATAATGTATTCGCTGTTAAATTATTAATACGTTTTAATTCATCTACTGTTAAACCAAAGCGATTAGCAATTCCATACAAAGTATCACCACTTTTTACAGTATATGTTTCTCCTGTTGCTGGAGTAGATGGAGCAGTTGTAACTTCTTTTAATTTTAAGACTTGACCTATAGATAAAGAATTAGAAGTTAAACCGTTTATTCTTTTTAATTCATCTACACTAATACCATTATTTCTTGCAATACTCCATAAAGTATCACCA
>CANPIX010000011.1 GCA_947574215.1 uncultured Mycoplasmatota bacterium
TTGGTAGAGCAACTGACTCTTAATCAGTGGGTCCAGGGTTCGAATCCCTGAGGGGACACCATTGGAATTTAATCCTTATTTTAGGGATTTTTTTATATAATTTTTATCTTTTAAACAAAAACTTTCTAAGAATAATAAATATTTTTATTAATAAAAGAGGTTAAAACTTGACATTTAAAAGTACTTATGCAATACTTTTTTTAGGTGATCTAATAATGATAAAAATGCCCCCTATAGCAAAAATATACGAAGCATTTACTTGTATTGCTGATAAACGTATACAAATGAACAAAAAAGATGCAATTGTTTCTTCTTCAGATGGAAAGAAAAATTATAAAGTAAAATGGAAAAACAATATATATGTTTCTAACGACAATGCCTCTTATTGGCAAGGATATCCTGGATATCCTATAATTGCTATTTTACTATTACAAAACAAATTAACATATAATGAAGAAATTATTCTTCTTTTTAAAAAAATAAATTGGCATGATTTAAATGAAAAATACAATAGAAATTATGATAAAGCAGTAGAAGAAGTATTAAATAATATATCTTATGATAGCAACATAATAAAAAAAGAAACAGAAAAAATCTTTGAACAAATTAAAGATTTAGATATTCAAATTAAAAAGAAATTAGAAGAATAACTTTTTTTCTAATTTCTTCATAGAATATAACAAAAAACACTTGCATTCAAACTAAAAATAAGATAAAATGTAATAGTCATTACGAAATGGGCTTGTAGCTCAGCTGGTTAGAGCGCACGCCTGATAAGCGTGAGGTCGGAGGTTCAAGTCCCCCCAAGCCCACCATTTTGTTTTTGGCCAGTTGGTGAAGCGGCTTAACACACTGCCCTTTCACGGCAGCATTCACGGGTCCGAATCCCGTACTGGTCACCAAATTAGATTTAAACATTGGTAGATGTTTAAATAAATGTCCTTTCTAGATTATTTTATTAAAATCTTGGTCGATAGTAATAAAACAATTTAGTGAAATGAAGTATACTATGTATACTTTTTTTCTTGGTGTACATATACGTCCATTGTTGTAGAAACTCTACTATGCCCCATACTTCTTGATACACGATCTATAGGCTTATGCTTATGTACCATACGAGTAGCATAACTATGCCTAAACTCATGTTGTGTAATATTCTTTAAATTTGCTTTTTCATAAGCATTTTTTTTATGTCTATCAATAGTTGTAGGTGCTAAAGGTTTCTTACCACCAAATATAAAATAATCATATTTACAATCACCATATTTTTTTACATACATTTTTTTAAGTTGCCAAATTCTAAAACGCATTAATAGACTAATTTTAATTGTACGAATAGAACTTTGATTTTTAGGTGTATCTAAATCTCTATCACCTTTTCTATGTATACTATGCTTAATATGAATGTACTTGCCATCTAAATCACAAAAACGTAAAGCCATTGTTTCACTAGGTCTAGGTCCATAAAAATACATAAAATTAAAATATTGCTTATGAATATAATTATCTAAATATTTCCTAAATTTTCTAAACTGCCATATCGTATAAACAACATGGTTTTTATTTTCAATTTTCTTTGCAAATGGTCCTACTTCTAAAACAATATTACTTTCAATGTAAGAACAACAAGTACAATACTTCATAAAAGAATTAAACACATAATAAACTTTAGAATTATACTTATTACTAAAATTTTTATCTATTATTCTATTTTGCCAGTTCATTATGTCTACTTTAGTTAAACTTTTAATATCATAGCCTTTAAAATAAGGCAACACATGATTGTTAAAGTCCTGGTCGATAGTAATAAAGCCTTGTTTTTTATGCCGCTTTTCAGCATATATTTTATACTCTTCATATATATCTTCGAAAAGCATTTTCCTCACCTCGGAGGCTTATTATAATTAATTTTTGGTATTTGTCAATTTATCACCTACCATTCATTAAATACTATTATAAATCAAAACCACTCAAATTGTTATAAAAATCTTCTCCAGTATGATAAAGTTTTGCATTTATCTTTGCATTGTGGTTGCCTACTAAATCTTTTATAATTGCATAATTTCTTCTATAGGCATCCCATATGTTGTTTTTAACGGCATATTTGAATAATATCTTTACATCGATATAATCTGTTTGACTTTCTATAAAATCGAATATTCCTATCATTTTGTCTGTTTCTGGTGTTTCTTTAGCAACCAAATCTAAAAATCTTCGTTTTAACTTCTCACTATTGCTTTGTACTTCCTCTGGGTTGTAGTTGTATTTATTATCGTCTTTATAGTGTATTAAGTACTTTAAACTTGAATTTACGTTTTTTACATACTCTAACATATTTTTATTTACTTCAAGTCTCTTTGCCATAGACGATAATGTACAAGCATTTTTAAGTTGTATTACGAAGTGATAATGGGGTTTCTTTATATTTCCCTCGTCGTCTAAATCTCTATCGTGTTTTATCCATATACTTTCTTTTTCTTGAGATAAGTTAAAGAATTGATTATCGAAGTTTTCGTCATCTTCGTATATAACCCCTAAATAATTTCTTACTCGTTTATTATTCATTGAATTCTTTCCACTCCTTTAATTCAAAAATTCCATATTCAAATATTCTAGGTTGTTTATATCGATTATGATTATTTATAAATTTCTCAATATCTTCATAATTTTCAAAATATTTGTGACATAACTTAAATCTACCAATTCCGTAAAATTGCATATACATAACAACATAATTAACTTTCATTTTCTTAATTCACTTCTCCAGTCATTTTTTGTAAATCTTCATTAACTTTGAAAATAATATTTTCAAACCCCTCAATATCACTATAATATGTAATCAAAATTTCTCTAAATTCTTGAAGTTTTAATAATTGTTCCGTTTTTGTCATAAAAATATTTTTCCTTTCACGTTTGTTTTTTTTCGGTTTTCTTATTCGGTTCTAGCACTAGCTAGAACCAAAACCGAAAAAAACAAACTTTATTTAAATTTACACATATTGCACAAATTACACATAAATTGCACTTTAGACGTAGCCCTGTGCAATTTTTATAGGCTTACTCGCTATAAAAGGCTACTTTTTTTCTTTTTTTATAGGTAACATCAAAAAAAGATAATTCTATCTTTTCTGATATAAGCACCATTTTAAAATCTTTTAGACGTATCAAGGGGTTGCCCTACGGCGTATCGTTTCACTTGCCCCCTTGACACTTCAATTTAGTTCTAAATTAAGTCATAATAAACCGACAAGTCGTAATACTGCCTTGTCGGTTTATTTCTTGAATATACTAAATAAACCTGAGAATATAGCATTGTAAAAAACATAAAAACATACGAAAATTATACCTATTACAATACCGTCGTGTATAGGTTCCCCATTTAGCATAGATGTTGCAATTTCTTCTATATTCATTATAAAGACCTCTCTTTCGTTAAAAATATGGCAAATACTAAACCTAGAATAAAAACTAGTAGCCAAGTACTATAATAATCTTGTTTATAATCTTCAAATCTTTGACTACTAACCGATTTCGAAGTATCTATGTTACTAACAATGATATTATTTGCATAAATTGTAGTCGTATTTTCTTCACTAGTAGAATAATCATAATAAGTGTTGTATCCACTTTGTGACCTTTTACACCTTATTATTTTTGTATTTTTCATTGTAATAGTATTACCGCTTATAGAAACATTTTTCTTATCTGCTGTAATCATATAATAATCATAGTTAACTTGTATGATTACGTATTTTTTATTTGTTATATGATCAACTTGCGTTTGTGACATATCAATTAAATTGTTTGTATAATTGTTTTCAAATAAATTATCCGTAGTTGTATATGAATCAGCTTTTACAATATTCGGAAATAAAATTAAAGAACTAACGAACACGAACGTCAGTAGTTGCTGCTTTATGTTTATCATCTTTATCACTTACCCTTTCACTTTTTTGTACCGTAATACTTCTATTAGAAACCAGTGTTAAGAAAACACCCACTAAAGGTATTAAAATAAGAATCGTTATAGATACTTTTAATACACTAGTACCAGCAAATTGTATATTGTCAAGTATTCCAAAAAACCAAGAAAAAATATTCACTACTTGATTGACAAACCAAGTCATAAAATTTGTTATATCCATATTTACTCACTCTTCCCTACATTTCTACCAATAATGAAATAAGCAATCGAAATGCTAATTGTAATGGTTGCAAATGCTTTTATCCAAGGTGGAAATGTTGCAATAATATTGAAAGCCATATTGACAATCGTAATTAAATACTTAAATACCATACCAATGGTAGAAAAAAAGTCCATAATAATATCAAAAAGCATTTTTATAATGTTGATCAATGTACTAAATGCGTTTATAATACCTTTCATTTCATCACCTACCTAAAATTAATTTAATAATACCAATACTTAAAATTCCTATAAAAAGTCCAAAAACAACACTATTCGATTGTATAAGACGCGATAAGGTATCCCATACCCAAGAACTTGACTTAACGTCTAAACCGACGTCCAAAATGTTTAAATCAACGTCTTTTGCTTTCTCCAATAATTCGTCTTGACTACCCGCATAATCTTGATAGGAACTATTATCAGGGAGTTCTTTATCAGACTCGTTCATATCCATATCTTTAATATTATCTATTGAATTTGTTATCTCTGTTGTTTGATTTTGAATTGCTCCTGTGATGTCATTATTGGTAGCTCCTTTTTCTATAAAAGTAAAATGATTTGGAAAGTTAAGGATCGCATGTATTGTATTCGTAAAATAAGTATTAAATAAAATAGTATTGTTTATGATTTCTGAAACTGGACATTGATAAGTTGTTATAACTATAGCCTCATTATTACGTACTATTGACGTAGAGTTACTGACTGTACAAGTTGTTGTTTGTATTTGGGCTTGAAAAATTGGTGAACCATAAGTCGAAATCAAAAAACTATCGTATTTTTTCAAATCAATATTTGAAACGATTTGAAATGGAAATTGTGCATAAGCAATCATTAGCGCTTTTCCCCAATGTTCAACAGAGTCAAGCCCAAAAAGATAGTTTTTATTATTCCAAAGTTCTTTAACGACTGGTGAAACGTGAGCTCCTTCTGTAACAGCATTAAAAGAGGAGTCCGTTATATTAACTTCAACGGATGTTGTTGCAAATACATTTTTAGGTAGTAAGAAAATTCCAAATAATAAAAAGCTAAGTATTAAATCTTTCCTCATAAAGTACCCTACCTTTCAAACTTAATTCGTCGTGTGTATCAAAATATTTATAATAACGTCGTCTAAAACAAATCTTAAAATTACTAACAAAAATCGATTCTAAAAAATTACAAAATCTATAGCCTAAAGTTAGTTCACTTGTATGCTCATTAATGTTAACTTGACGATAAATTCTCTTAGAAGTTGTAAATGAACTTAAGAAAGGTACAACAGACTTATTCATATACCACAACTCAACCGTTAAATCACGCACCTTTTTATCGACGTTTTCAAAGTTTTGAGTGGCATAAATGATATCACAACCTAAATGTCTATGAAGTAATACAAAGTCACGTAATTCTTTTGAAAATGACTTAAACTCACGGTTATCAGCATCCATCGTGATTTCATCCCATAGAATTAAAGTGTTTTTAAATTTAAATTTTTCTAAATCTTCCTTAGTAATCATTTCAACACCTTTTAATTGAAGATTTATCGAATAAATATGATCATATTTTCTTCTATTCTTTTTATACTCTTTAGCAAGTATCGTACTCTTCCCTACACCAGGTACTCCAAAATATGCTTTTATCATTTTAAACCTAACTTCTTTCTATTCATAAATAAATAATTATAAATAAGATGTTCTTCAGTTGAACGTTTCCTTACTTTTTTACTTTTAATAAAGTCATATACTTCTTGTATAGTTCTATCTTTATTTTGCTCTAGATATAATTGAACTTTATTTATATCAATACTCTTAATTACTTTCATACTATCTCCTCATCATTAATTTATTGATTATCTTACAAACTCCAAAAAAAGCGCTTGCTATAAAAAGCCACTTTGTAAAATAGAAATCTAAAAATATTTTTATATCAAACATAATTAATTATCCTTTCTAAAAAAGATAGGTTTAACCTATCTTCCTATTAAGCGTCCAGCTAAACCAATTACAGCACCTACTACAAATATACCTACTGGTAATAGTAATAGTGGTTGTCCAGCAATGGTTGTAACTAAATTTCCTACCCAAGACATTACTTGAGTAAAGATTTGACCTAATGAGTCCAAACTGGTGTTAATCTCAGCTACTAACATAAGCATATCATTTCCCCTTTCTAATACTTTCAACCAAAACTATTGTTTAAAGTATTTTTTTCTATTTAAACAATTTCTTGTCCAAACCCTATTTATTATTTGCATTCATTTTAATTAGCTCTAATTCCGCCGGAGTTAAGAAAACCAATTTTTTTATTTTATCTGTGATATAAACTTCTATAGCAACATAAGGATTGCCACTTTTAGAAGTTCTTTCTACTACTACCGCTTTTACTGGCATACTTTTTGCTCCTTTCTATTTTTTTACAATTATGTTATATCACAGGAATTTTTTAGTTTCGTAAAATCAAGAAAAAAATTGAAATTTCTTTCAATTTTAATCTACAAATGTACATAGTTTATATAACTGATTTCCAATAATAATATTAATAGTATTGCCAAATTTATTAAATTGCCTTACCAAATCAGAACAACGATAATTTATTCTTTTAGATAATTCGTTAAAACTATCAAAATAACATATTGGAAAATCATTATTATCATATAAAACAAAATAATTTTGTAATCTAAATGTTTTAGAATTGTACATATAGCCTTTCTAGATTATTTTTTAGTGGGTTCAAGTCCCGTACTGGTCACCATATTTGAATTAAGCGTACTTTTAAAAAGTACGTTTTTATTTTTAATGAATAGCTTTAATACTTTTTTCTAAATGTTTTTTTCACTTAAAATAAGCATACAAATTAATATGGGAAATAATAGTATGGATAGTGAAACTTTAAAAGAAGTACGCATTGAAGATTATATATGGTATATATATATTTTTTTAGCTGTCTTTGCTTTAATTTCCAATTATTACGAAAGAGAATATTTAAAAAAACATGAAAAAAAAGACGAAAATATTTTTAGAACAATAAATACAGAAATATTTATAATTACTTTTATTATTTATCTTTATTTTCTATATATTAATTACAAACATGTAAAAAGACTAGATTCTAATTCTAGTCCTAAACAAATTTTACTTGCTAATTTAGGATTAATTTCCGCTATTCTTTTTTTAATAGGAGGAGGAATATCTTTATACATTAGTATTGTTGGAGAAGATGAAGATGATTTTTTTCTTAACCTTTTCTAATTACTCTCTATACTTCGATATACAGAATGCATTTCTAAGTTTTTTCCCTTTAAATTTGCAAGTTCACTAATACTTACTACTTGATACCCTTCTGCATACAATTTAGGCAATAATTCTTCTACCGCCTCTACCGTAGAATCATATAGATCATGCATTAAAATAATATCACCATCGCTTACATTTTCCATAACGTAATTAACAATATGATCTTTATTGCGATGTAGCCAATCTTCCGTATCTAAATTCCAATTTATAAAGATTGTATCCAAATTTTCTTTTATTTTTTGATTTACATTTCCATAGGGTGGTCTTGTATAAATTAATTCCTTTCCCGTTATTGTATAAAATATTTCTTTTGTCTTTTCTTCTCCACTTACAATATCCGCTATTTTCATTCTTTTCATATTTTTATGATTATAAGAATGACTACCTATTTCATTTCCTTTATTTAAAACGTTTAAAATTGTTTCCTTACCATATTCCATTCGATTTCCTACCATAAAGAAAGTAGCGTGCGCTTTATTTTGTTCTAATATATCTACAATTTTATTTGTTTTTTCTCCATTTGGACCGTCATCAAAAGTCAAAGCAACGGCTTTTTTATTCTTATCCCGATCGTATCCATTTTCGACAACATATTCATTTTTTTCTTCAGTTTGACTGATTTTAAAAGTAAAACAATCTTTAACTTCGTTATAGTCTACTCGTAAAAAAAGATTTTCCTCTATCGATGGATTTATCTTTTGTTTATCAAAATGAATTATAAACTCATTGTCTAAAATTTGATAAAATCGATTTACATTTTCAATATTTAAAGCATCTGCAATAAATTTAGGATATTTTAAATACAATAGATCTTTTATTTTTTTTGTAAACTCTTCCCTTTTTTCTGTTTTTACATAATCCATTAAATCCTTTTTTTCTCCTGTTTTTTTATCAATCAAATAACTTGTAAAAACTTCTTCTTTTTGGAACGCTAAATAAATAAAAGCTTCGTATTTTTTGTTATGAATTAACTCTTTATCCCTATTTTCATCGATTAGCTCTAATACAGCTGCTTCTCCATCTTTTTTGCCATTTAAAGCCAAAACCATAGATTCCTTTTTACTACTAAAAAAAAGTAGCGCTATTAATGCAAAAATTAAAAATAAAGCAGGTATTAATTTTATATTTACTTCTCTCATATCAATCACTACAATTTAGTATACCAAAAAATAACCCTTTTACGCGTTATTTTTATACAAATCTTGATATAATTTATTTTTTTTCAAAAGTTCTTTGTGCGTACCACTAACAATAATAGGACTTTCATACCTCATATGGCAAATCAGTAAAATATCCATAAGTTATACCGATTAAATTGCTTATTAAAGAAAAAAACAATTGCCTCAGCAATTCTTTTTTTCATAAGTTTTAAAAATTCTATAATTTCTTTGTTTTTCAACATAAATCATCTTGTCAATTCTTATTAAAAAGGCAACTAATTCATTACCCTTTTAAACATTCTTTCTAAATCATATATTGAAAATTTTATAATAGTTGGTCTTCCATGAGGACAATTATAAGGATTATCGCATAGAACCAATTCGTTTAATAACTCTTCAATTGCATCAGGTCCAATATGCATATTGGCTTTAATACTCATTTTACAAGCAAGTGTTATGGCAATGTGCTCATTAAACTTAATTGGATCAAATGAGCCATTATTGTGGATTAAAAGATCTACTATTTTATGAATCGATTCTTCTTCATAACCCATTTTTAACCAAGTAGGATGCTCTTTAAACACAAAAGTATTAACACCAAACTCTTCTACTTGAAATCCCATATTTTGTAAAACTTCTATATTATTCTTAACTATTAAAAATTCGCTTGCGGAAAATTCCATTGTAATAGGAAATAATAATCCTGTTGTTTTTATTTCATTCATTTTTAGTGCTTTTAAATAACGTTCATAATTCACTCTTTCTTGAGCTGCATGCTGGTCAATCAAATACATTCCATCTTCATTTTCTGCAATAATATAAGTTCCATGCACAACTCCAATTGGATACAAAACCAATCTTTTTAATTCTTCATTTACAATAGTAGGACTTTCTTTTTCTTCTGTATAACTTAAATCAAGAGCTACCTGACTGCTTTCTTTATATTCATCCACTTCTTTTTCAACTTCTTTTACGAAATGTTCTACATAATCTTCTTTTATCTCATTGTACTCTGGTTTTTTTATGGCATCTGGAATCAACAAAGTTTTGTATAAAGCATCTTTTATACTATTATAAATTAAATCATAAAGTTCATTTATTTTAGACAATTTAATATCTTGTTTGGTAGGATGAATATTTACGTCAATTAATGTTGGATCTGTATTAATTTTTAAAACAACAATTGGGAATTTCGTATCTGGTTTATAGGTATAATACGCATCGTTAATTGCTTTATTTATATCGTAATTTTTAACAACTCGATCATTAACCATTGTAATAAAATGATTACGATTGGATTTTAAAATTTCGGGTTTACAAACATAACCATAAATATCAAAATCATCATTACTATTTTTAATTTCAATCATTTTACTAGAAACATTTAAACCATATATTTCATGAATTGCCTTATGTAAATTCCCACTTCCTGTAGTACGAAGTAAAATTTTTTCGTTATTTTTTAATGTAAAAGATACTTTGTCATGAGAAAGAGCAAGTCGTTCAATTAAAGAGACACAACTGGCTAACTCTGCACTCTCACTCTTTAAATATTTAAGCCTTGCAGGAGTATTGTAAAAAAGATCTGTTACGATTATGGTTGTTCCCAATTTTGCATCAGAAAGTTCTTCTTTTACTATCGTTCCACCTTTAACTTCTAAAAGAGTTCCAATATCTTTATTACATGTTTTTAAAACCACTTTACTTACACTTGCAATGGAAGGAAGCGCTTCCCCGCGAAATCCTAAAGTATCAATAAAAAATAAATCATCTTCTTTGGTAATTTTACTCGTAGCATGAGGTAAAAAAGCAAGACGAACGTCGTCATGATCCATTCCATCTCCATCATCCATCACTTCAATTTGTTTTAAACCACCATCCAGTAAAGATACCGAAATATTTGTCGCATGGGCATCTAAACTGTTTTCACAAAGTTCTTTTACCACAGAAGATATTTTTTCAACTACTTCACCAGCGGCAATTTTATTTGCAAGAGATTCACTCATTACTTTTATTTTACTCATATTTTTTACTACCTTTCAAAAAAAGAAGAACGTACTTCTATCCAATTTGGATTCTCTATATAAAAAGTCAATGTACATTTTTTCTTAACGTTTAGAAAACCAATTCCTTGTATCACAATGTCTTTAGCATCACTAATAGCAAGAGTCATCTTTTTTTTCTCTTTTAAAGTTTCTGAATTTTCATACACTTTTTTAATTTCTAAAAGATTACTTATATAAAGAGTTAAATTGCTTCGATTACTTTCGTTTTCAATACGAATCATTTTTTCAATAACAAGGCTTGTCCCTTTTTTTAATTGATAAGTCAAAGGTTTTAAAAAAGATTTAGGAGACATTTTTTTTAGTAAAGATAAGTTATCTTTATATATAGGATTGTTGTATTCAAACCCAGGACTATCAATTAATTGGTAACCATCTGGTAAAGAAACTTTTATATAATCAAGAGTTGTATTTGGAGCAATGCTTGTAGTAATATTATTTTCTTCTTTTAAACAATTCAAAAGCGTACTTTTTCCTGCATTCGTATATCCTAATAAATACGCCATTTTTTGATTTCTTTTTTTCATGGAATGCACAATAGAGTTGGTATTTACATTTCTAGAAGCACTTAAAAAGAAAATGTCATCTTCTACATTGTATTCTTCTTGTAACCATAATTTTATTTTTTCTTTTTTCATATATTTAGGTATATAATCGATTTTACTTACAATTAGTACTTTTGGCACTCTTATTTTATGGTAAGTTTCTAAAACTTCTTTATTAATATTTAATAAATCTATTAAAAAGAATACCAAATTATTTTTTCTATTTATAGTTTCTAAAATATTTTCCTTTGGTAAAGTTACTAATTTTAAATCATTATAATGAATTAGTCTAAAACATCTTTCACACAAAGCATTGGTTTTTAATTTTTCTTTTCTAATATAGCCAATTTGTTCTTGATCTAGACTTTGTAAAATAGCACCACAACCACTGCATCTATTCATAGTACTCTCCTAATTTAAATAATCCCTGACGTTCTAATTTTTTAAAAATTCTTCTTTCAAAAATACGATTGATTTTGGTACCAAGTAAATCAACATTACTAATAGGATTTACTAATATACTTACAAACCCCATACGATTGGCACCTAAAACATCCGTTAAGATCTGATCTCCTACGCATGCAATTTCATTGTCTTTAAAATTATAAATTTCCATTACTTTTTTGTATTTTCCTTTAAATGGCTTGTGACTGCTATAACTAGAATCCACATTTAATTCTTCTTTAAAAGGACGAACACGATTTTTCGTTCCATTGGAAAGAATAATTACTTTTATTCCCAATAATTCAATATCTGCCACTAAGTCTTTCATTTCTTTATCTGGCTTTTCTACATTTACTGGAGCAATGGTATTATCTAAATCAAATAAGATACATTTTATTCCCCTTGATTTTAATTTCTCATAATCGATTGCATATATACTTTTTTGATAAATATCAGGAATAAATTTATCCATTATTAAAACACCTCGCATTCTAAGTATATCATAGAAATGAAAGAAATATTATCTAAAAATTGATTACAAAAAAAATAACAACTTCTGCAAATTGTTATTTACTTAAATTTTGAATATCTTCGGATAAAGATTGAAACAATGGATCTGTATAATATCTTCTATCATAAAGTATCCATCCATCACTAGCGTTTTGCATTTGAGGAAGAATGGTATTTGCTAATTCTTCTCCATATCCATTTTTCACATCATCCATAGCTTTATCCATAGCAAATTCACCATTTAAATCGTAAATTTTAGCTTGAAGATCAGATTCTATTTTCGTTAATTTTTTTGCAAATATAGATTCATCTGTTTCTTCTTTATAAGATTCTTCTAATAAAGCTATAAACTCATCTTGTTTTAAAAAACCATTTGTAATTTTTAAGAGATTTTGTAATGCTTTTTCTTTTCTTTCTTCTATAGTCTCATTAATAGTAGGTGTTGCTTCTATAAGTGTCATTTTTTCAAGATTTCTTACAAAAATAAGTTTCAAAACTTTTAAAATATCTACATCTAATTTTTTTTCACTATCTAGTGCCATTAATAACGCCATACAACCATAAACATGTTCTGCAAAAGATTCGATTCGCTCACTCGAAATTCCGACTTCTAACCATCCTGTACGAAGCCCTTGTTTTAATTTATTGGCTGCTAAATAAAAATTTAATATATTATTATTCATTACAAATTTATATAAACATTAAATATCTGTTAAATTTTTAACTAATTTTGTTTTCTTACTATTTTTTTATAAACTTCAATTAAATCTGCATCATTTTGATTTTCAGGTAAATTAGAAAGATCAAAAAATTTCATTTCTTTAGATTCTGTATCCCATTTTAATTCTCCACTGTAATTAGTAATACAATAAAGTGCAGTATTATTAATTACAACGTCACCATTAGGATAATCATTTCTACGACTTTTTCCAGACACAAGTCCAATTAATTTTAAATCTTCTTCTAAAACACAAAGATTGGTTTCTTCTTTTATTTCGCGAATAATTGTATCTTCAAATCGTTCGCCAAGTTCTTGACAACCACCAGGAAGACCCCATTTATTACGATCAGCTCTACTTTGTAATAAAATTTTTCCCTCTTTATTTAAAAGAATAGCGGCAGCACCATCTTGTAAAAGAACGAATTTATGTTTTAATTCCCCCATACATAGTCTCGTAAAAACTGGATAGCCAATTATATTACTTAATTCTATAATTTCATCGGTATTCAAATAATTTATTATTTCTATAATTTTTTCATAAGAAAGACTTCTTTGTTCTGCAGTAGATAATTCTTTTATTTTTTTTAATAATTTCTTACTATTCATACACTTTTTGCTCCTTCATATTTAATTCTATCATTTTACAAAAAATAAATAAACTTTTTAGCATAATTAAATCCTTATAAAATTATAATTAATTAAGGAAGTGTAACATGTTTTTAACGATTTTAAATTTAATTAAAGATATGCTTTTTTTTACAGGAAGTTATTCCAACAACGTATTTCCAGAACCTCTAAGCGAAGAAGAAGAACGCTGCTGTATTGAAAAAATGCAAAATGGGAATCAAGAGGCACGTAATACACTAATTGAAAGAAATTTAAGACTTGTTGCTCATATTGTAAAAAAGTTTGAAAGCAAAAGCATTAGTCAAGATGATCTAATAAGTATTGGAACCATCGGACTTATCAAAGGTATTGATTCCTATAACGAATCTAAAAAAACAAAAATAACTACATACGCCGCTCGTTGCATTGAAAATGAAATCTTAATGTATTTCAGAAGCAACAAAAAACGGGAAAGCGATGTTTCCTTAAACGACTCTATCGGCTACGACAAAGATGGTAACGAAATCAATCTAATTGATGTTTTAAAAGACACCTCAACTGATTTTGCTGAAGTAATTCACACCAAAGACAATATAAAAGATTTAAGTAAATATTTAATTTTGTTAAATGAAAGAGAAAAAGAAATTATTATCAAAAGATATGGTCTTTTAAATAAAAAAGAACAAACACAAAAAGAAATTGCTAAAGAATTAAATATTTCTCGAAGCTATGTCTCTAGAATAGAAAAACGAGCTTTAACCAAAATTTATAAAGAATTTATCAAAAACAAAAAGGATTTATAAATGTAAACTTCTTATAAAATCCTTATTTATTTCATCTTGCTTCAAATAGTATTCCCTATAAAAATCATTAATAAATACATTTTTTTCATTTGCAATTTCTTTTAAAATTTTACTCATATTAATGTCTTCTATTTTTAATAAAATCCTTTTGAATTCTGGATATTTTTCTAAAAAATTTTCCATCTCCTTACTTGGTAAATCAAATGCACAAATACTTGATTTATAATGATATTTCTTAAGTATTCCATTTTCAAAACAAAAATCAAAATCGTATAACGGACCTAATAAAAAACCATCTTTTACCTTTTCAAACAGTAAATTGCAATCAATTAAATCTCTCATACCTGTGTAAATATGAAAGGTTATTAAATTCAATAAATCATCTATTAATTTTTGATACAGGTCATTATTTAAAATGGAAAAGAATTGTTCTAAAAAAAGAAAAGCTTCTTTGGGATTACAAAAAGGAAAATAATCTTGATTCGCATAAAAATACGTTTTTTCAGGTTTTCTAAAATTTAGTGAAGCAAGTCCAATTTTATAATGAATCGTTAATGCAGTAGAAATAGAAAAAGGTATTTTTGCTAATAAAAATTCAGGCGCTGGTAAGTTGAAAATTGTGGTGGCAATTTTTTCACACAATAAATAGTTTAAAATTTCCTTTGAATTTAATATTTTTGCATAATAAAAATTGCCATTTTCTTTATACCAATTTTGATATTTTTTCCTACGCAAAGTTTGACTATCTATATTTATTTGTTTAGCGAATGCATCATTACAAATGCATTGTTGTTCCAATTCTAAAAATTGTGTATTATCTTTAAAAATATCCATTTCTATCACGCGATTTATTATAACATAAGAAAAAAATAGCTTCAATATTTATCCGCTATTTCGTTTATAACTTCAATTTCTGTTTCAATGGCTTGTTGGAACTTTCTTTTAAAATTCACAACACGCCTTTGTAATTCTTCTGCATCTCGTTCAATTTCATTTGCTTTAATTAAAGCATCATTAATAATTCTTGAGCCGTTTTTCTTAGCTTCATCGACAATATTTTTTCCTTCTTCGCGAGCAAGCCTTTTGATTTGACTTGAGGTATCTTCGGCAATTAAAATCGTCTTATTCAAAGTTTCTTCTAAGTTTTGGTATTTTGTTAAACTCGTTTTTAATTTTTCTATTTCTAAATCTTGATTTTTCAATTTATTTAACATATTTTCATATTCTAATGTATATTCTTTTACAAAATCTCGAACTTCTGGTTTATTAAAACCAAACAAACTTGTACTAAACTTTTTCATCCCTCACCTCAAATCTCTTTTTAATACACTTATTTTACCACTCTATTTCTGTTTCGTCATCATTTTTTGCTTTTTCCGTATCATCGGAAATTTTTCCCTGTATATTAACATTCTTCGGAGTACATAAATAAATGCCTACCCCAATCTTTTGCATTTTTCCACCAATAGAATAAATACATCCACTTAAAAAATCTATAATTCTTTTTGCTTGAGCAGATGTCACTCTTTTTAAATTTACTACAACGCTATTGCGATTTTTCAAATGATCTGCAATTTGTTGGCTTTCGGAATACGCGCGTGGTTCCATTAAAATCATTTTATTACCAGTTTTATCTGCCTCTTTTAAAGCATCATCTTCGCTAACAGCATAGTATTCGTCTTCCGTTCCCACTAAATTATCTTCTTCATCAGAAAATAATTTTTTTAATTTATTTAATGCCATAATCATCCTCTTTTCTCTCTATTATCTTACTTTTTAATCATAACAAAGAATTGACATTTTTTCAATTAGAAGTTTACATTTTCAAAAAAAAGCAAGAAATATTAATTGTTTCTTGCATAAAAGTTTTCCGGAAACTTTAGACCATATTCTTTTAAAGTTAAAAACACTAAACAAATTTGCTCTTGATAATCCGTTTTTAGATTCATTTGATCTTCTTTATTTAATTCTATGTACTCTTTTAATAAACCATCAATTTGTGAAATGGATGCCTGAATCATTGGGAGATAAACATTTTGTAAAGGATTTTGACTGTCCATAACGGATAAAACAAATGTATAAAAATCTTTATTTTCTCCTAGCAGTTCATCCCTTATTTGATTTAATATAGTTTGAGTCATTATTTTATTATTAGCTAAAATTACTTTTTTTATTTTAGAGGCTTCTTCCGCTTCCATTAAATACATCTCATCCACAATAGCAAATACAACTTTTAATTCTTCCTCATCTAATACTTTTGTATTTGTTAAAGTAACAAGATTAAAATAAGCACTCAATTCACTTTGTAATTGCTTTTTTCTTTTATTATATTCTTTTTCTTGCACCGTTTTGCTAAAGTCGCCTTTAACATTTTTGGAATCCTCTTCCTTTAAAGTAGTAACAGAACATTTTACGGTCCTATTTTGATTAGATTTTGTTTCTACTAACTTTTCCATATAAGCTTTTTCTAAATTTTGTAACAAAGACTCTTTCAATCCTAAAGTTCTTAAAAAATGATAAAGAACGCGTACTTGACTAATAGCATATTTCTCATCGTTTAAAGTTTTTAATAATTTATAATACAATTCAAATTGTTTTTCTAAAAGAGATGTTTCATCCAAACAAACAGAAAAAAGCATATTATTATTTTTTTGATTTAAAACCAAAGATGTTTCTTTATTAAATGCTAATATTTCTTTTATGAAAATATCCTGATTTTCTTTGTCATGATAAAATTGAAAAAAATTCTCATAAAACCATTCTACAACTTTTAATAAACTTTTAGTTGACAAAGAAGGAGTTTCATTCAATTGTTCAATAAAAATTTTTGGTTTTAAAACAGGAAGATGAGGAACAATTTCATAAACCTTTTCTTCTTTGTTCTCAAGGCTCCAACTTCCTAAAGCAATAAAATAACTTAGATTTACAATTTCTTTTACAAATTGTTTCTCTTTTAATTCTCTATTACTCAACTTCTCTATTAAAATATCATATTTATATTGGTAAGAATCCGCCATTTTATTTAAAACTTCAAAAACTTTTCTATCCATAATTATCACTAAACCTTTTTTAATTTAAAAACAAATTTTTGAACTAATATACGCTTCTAATTTATCTATGTCAAGTTTTATTTGTTCCATTGAATCTCTATCTCGAACCGTTACAATATTTTTTTCCAAAGTTTCATCATCTATTGTTATGCAAAAGGGTGTTCCGATTGCGTCACTTCTTCTATAACGTTTTCCAATAGATCCTGTTTCATCATAATTACAAGAAAATTTTCTAGAAAGACTTGCAAATACACTCTCGGCTTTTTCTGCATGCACTTTTTTAATTAATGGCAATATAGTCACTTTGTAAGGAGCTAAATAAGAATGAATTTTTAATACTTCTCTTACATCACCATTTTCTAAAATTTGTTTATGATAGGCATTAGTTAAAGTAGCAAGTACTAAACGATCAACACCTACAGATGGTTCTATAACATATGGTAAATATTTTTCATTCGTTTCTGGATCTAAATAACGTAAATCCGTATTGGAGTGTTCCATATGTACTCCTAAATCATAATCGGTTCGATCCGCAATCCCCCAAAGTTCTCCCCATCCCATAGGAAATAAAAATTCTATATCTGTAGTTACTTTACTATAGAAAGAAAGCTCTTCTTTGGCATGGTCGCGATATCTTAAATTCTCTTTTTTAAGTCCTAAATCTTTCAAAAAATCCAAACAATAGTTTTTCCAATAGCCAAACCATTCTAAATCTGTATTCGGTTTACAAAAAAACTCCAATTCCATTTGTTCAAATTCACGAGTTCGAAAAATAAAATTGCCAGGGGTAATTTCATTACGAAAACTCTTCCCTATTTGTCCAATTCCAAACGGAACTTTCGCACGCATACTTCTTTGAACGTTTAAAAAGTTCACAAAAATTCCCTGAGCCGTTTCCCCACGCAAATAGACTTTATTTTTACTTTCTTCTGTTACACCTTGATGGGTTTCAAATAATAAGTTAAATTTACGAATAGGTGTAAAATCACTAGCTCCACATTTAGGACAAGGAATATGGTTTTCAGAAATAAAACTTTCTAATTTTTCATTATCCCAGCCATCACCTGTTTCAACACCTTTAGTAAAATCTTCAATTAATTTATCTGCCCTTGCACGAGCCTTACACTTTTTACAATCAATTAAAGGATCTGCAAATGATGCCACATGCCCACTTGCCACCCAAACCTCAGGATTCATAAGAATTGCAGAATCAAGTCCATAGTTG
The DNA here is from genome assembly GCA_947574215.1 of uncultured Mycoplasmatota bacterium. Lineage (GTDB taxonomy): Bacteria > Bacillota_I > Bacilli_A > RF39 > UBA660 > MGBC108787. The sequence continues at coordinate 18,589 of CANPIX010000011.1, forward strand.
TAAAGATTTTCTTCAATAAAACGTTTCCACCAAGCATTTTTTATATTATTTTTTAATTCTCTACCTAATGGTCCATAATCCCAAGTATTGGACAATCCCCCATAAATTTCACTTCCTTGAAAGATAAAACCATATTGTTTACAAAAATTTACCAATTCTTCCATTGTTATTTTTTCATTCATATACTTTTTCTCCTTAAAACTTAAAACACTAAAGAACAAATATAGGGACGAACAGAATAGTCCGCGGTTCCACCCTACTTATTCTTTAGTGAATCACTTTTTTCTATATAACTCCGAGTTTTCCAGGCTCATCTTCGTTTGTATATCTAAATTATATGCAAATTAAAGAAAAATTACAAGTTTTTTTTGGTTTTGTTTTCCTTATTATTTCACAAAACATCAGTAAATTAAAAGTTACAATTCTAACATTTTATTTAAAAATTTTTTACTATTTAAAAAAAGACCTGTGTAACGTTCATAATAACGATTAATAAAAAAATTAATTTCTTTTATGACTTCTTCACTAATTTTTAATTCGCGAATCGAATCAATTTCAACATAATAATACATTCTAATCATTTGAACGGTCTTACGATTCACCAAAATTTGATTTGTGTAACAACTTTGGCAAACGTAACCTCCTTCATCAGCATCTATTGTGACGATATCAGTTTTATTGCCACACATTCTACAAGCATCAAGTTCAAGTCCTACTCCTAAAAAAGGTAAGTACTTGAGTTCTAAAATGTTGGTGATCACAAGAGGATTTAGTCCTTCATTAATTTTTTGAACCCCTTCTATGTAAAGTTTATATAAAAATGATTCGTTGCATTGTTTATAAACTTGTGTTGTAAGTTCGGTTAAATAATTTAAATAACTAATTAAAAAAATATCATTTTTAATCGTTTTAAAATCATCTAAAATATCTACATCTTTTAAAATAGACAATTTATCTTCTTTATAATAAACATAAAAAGAACCATAAGTAAATTTTATGGTCAAAGCGCGAAGACGGCTTTTCATGGATTTTACCCCTTTACACATTACCCCTAAAATACCGTATTCTTTCGTAAAAATTTGAATAATTTTTGAAGTGTCTCCATAAGGAGTCTCGTTAATTATCATTCCCTCTATTTTTGTTATCATTTTTACCACTCTTTTTACTAGCGTACTCTAAATAATCCTCCACTTTCCCACTTTGTTTAAATTTATTCCATGCTTCTAATTTTTTCATTTTAAATCCTCCTCAATTCTTTCTATCTCTATAATGAGGATTTTTTTTAAATTTTATTCATTTTCATTAAAACCAAGCTCATGCAAGATTTTTTCTTTCTCACGCCATTTCTTAATTGTCTTTACATAAAGATCTAAATACACTCGCTTTCCAAGCATTTCTTGTATTTCTTTTCGTGCTAAAGAACCTATCATTTTTAGTCTTTCTCCATTTTTTCCAATTACTATTTTCTTTATAGAATCACGTTCCACTATAATTTCAACTCCAATTAAAGTTACGCGTTCTTTTTCTTCATAATAAGTTGTAACACAAGTAACACAATGAGGTACTTCCTCAATCGTTAGATTCAATAATTTTTCTCTGACAATTTCACTAATTCTAAAATAAGGACTACTACTTGTAATTGTACCATCATCAAAATATTTTACATTGTCCTTTAAATACTTCTTTATTACCTTTATCAAACAATCTAAATTATCTTTTTTACTAGCACTTATAGGAACAATGTCTACAAAAGGAAATAAATCCTTATAATTGCTTATTACGTCTAATATTTCTTCGTTCTTAATTTTATCAATTTTATTTAATACCAAAATTACAGGAACGCTGGAATTTTTCAAACATTCCAAAATAAAGGCATCCCCTTTTCCAAGAGAAGTGGAAGCATCTGCAAGAAACAAAATAGCATCCACATCATGAATTAAAGCTAACGATTGTTTATTTAATATTTTACCCAAACGACTTTGAGGTTTATGAATACCAGGAGTGTCTACAAAAACAATCTGAGTGTCTTCTTCGTTATAAATTCCTTGAATAACATTTCTTGTTGTTTGCGCTTTATCACTTGTTATTGCAATTTTTGCATTAACAAAACTATTTAGAAGAGTACTTTTTCCAACATTTGGTCTTCCTATAATACTTACAAATCCACTTTTCATATATTACTACCTCACAAAAATATCCATAAAATATGGTCCAAAAACAAATAAACATATTACAAAAGCCACCAACGTCATAATAAAAGACGCAGCACTTCCGCAATCTTTAGCAATTTTAGCAAGAGGATGGTAGTCAAGAGTAACCAAATCAACTGTGGCTTCAATAGCTGAATTAATAAGTTCCATACCCAAAATAGCACCCAAAGCAATAAAAACAATTGCCCATTCCGAAAGTTTTATTCGAAAAATGACCCCCAAGCCTATCGAAAAAATAGTAGCTAGACCATGCAACCATAAACTTTGTTCATATCGATAAGCATAAAATAACCCTTCAATAGAATATTTAATACTATGAAAAAAACGTTTCACGCCTTTTTTCTTTATGTCATCTCTTGATATCTGTGGCATTTAAAATCAACTCCTGTTTGTCAAACATAATGGTTTCTTCTTTTTTTGTTTTATGATCGTATCCTAACAAATGCAAAAGACCATGCACCACTAAAAAGGATAACTCTCTTTTTTCAGAATGTCCATACAAATTTGCTTGTTCCATCATTCTAGGTATACAAATAAATATATCACCTAAGACACGAATTTTTTCTCCTTTAAAATTTTTATTGTCTTCAAAAGCAAAAGAAATCACATCAGTAACTTTATCGATATGGCGATATTCTTTATTAATTCTTTGAATTTCATTTTCATCAACAAAGGTAATAGAAAAAATAGGATTTACTATTTTTTCAAATTCCATTGTTTTATTTATAACATCGTTTAAAAAAGTATACTCTTTATCATAACCAAATTCATTATTAATTTGAAAATCCATCAAAACCACCTTAACTCCAACGCTTTCATAAAATAAAACAAAGCAAGAAAAGACAACACCACACAAAGTAGGTTGTAAAAGATATCACTTTGAAAAAATCTTGGCAAATGTTTTTTTATAGCAGATAATCCAATAAACAAAAGAAATCCAAAAATACTACCCGTAACATTTAATAAAATATCATCAATATCAAAAGAGCGTCCAATTTGAAGCTGAACCAATTCAACCGTTAAAGAAGTAATGGCACTAATAAACAAAATGTGTGATACTTTATTCGCTTTAACATAACTAGACACAAAATATCCAAAAGGAATAAATATAACTATATTTCCTATCACATTAAAAATAAAAAGTTTACTTCCTATTTCATAACGAAACATTTCTGTAAAAGGAACAATATTTAATCCTCCATTGGTATTCATTTCTGTACTTGTTAAAAGTTGGAATAGCAACAACACATACACGATAAAAATCAAATTTAAAAATTCCTTATAAAAAATAAATTTTTCATGATTGATTCGAATGTATGTAAGTCGTATAGCAATCATCACAACTAAAAAGATGACAAGCATAGGCCACATAACTTTTATGGCACTTGTTAAAGTATCTACTATCATTTAACTTCCCTCTTCTTCTGTGGTTATAGAATATTCTTCCAATTGAGAAATATCCTCTATAACGGAATAAAACACCTCTGTTTCTATTGTACTATCATTTAAACTATTTTTCAAAACTTTTTGAAATTTTATTTTTTCAGAAGCCCTAAATTGAGCTTTTATTTTTTCATCAGCAAGTTCTACCGCTTTTTTAGTACCTGCTTCTAAATTATATTTATTTTTTGTTTCTATCGTTTCGTATTCCGTATCTAGATAAAAAGTAAAGTTAAAAAATCGAAACAAAATTTTACTTTCATCTTCGTGCGTTACAAGTCGACTTTTTAAGATCTTATATTTACCACTATCCGATTCAAAACTAAGATTAAAACGTTTCTTACCCGTTCTTTGTTTCGTAATATATTCAATTGGCAAACTAACACTAGTTTGATACCAAACTTCTGCATAAACACTTCCTTTGGCACAAACATTATTTTTCACTTCTTCATTAAATTTAATCTCTCCACTAATTAAAATGTCTCCTTCTTTTACGTATTGTCCCTCATGAACCATAATTTCTCCTTTTGAACTCGTGATAGATTCAATAACCCCACTTTTTCGAGCGACTACATGACAAAATTTATTTTCCTCTAAAAAACGATTGATTATTCTTTCTTCAATACGCACAACATATTGCATACCAATACTTTCTATTTCTATCCATTCCAAACGATCTTTATAGGTATTTAAAATATTTTCTTTAATTTTTTGTAAAGTAAGATAATCTTTTTTTATACTCCAAACCTTTATTCCCTCTTTTTCTAAGCTTTTTGTTACCAATTCTCGAATTTCCTTATTAGAATGAACAACATTTACTTTTACTACCACATGGCAAAAAAAGTTGGTTAAAAGTAAAAAAGATAGCACTGCAAAAATTTTTAATGGAGTTATCATTTTTTTTACACGAAAAAAACCACTTTCTGTAACATAATAAAACTTAGCGGTTACGATTTGTTCCTTTATTTTTTGATAGTCACTTTCCAAAACTTTTAAATAAACTTCGTTCTCTTTTTTTATTACATCATACACATTAATTTTATTTTTATATAACTTTACTAAAATTTTATTTTGATTTCTTACTTTGCACTTAATATAAATATAATGTTTCAGATTCATCGTAAAAACCTCACTTCATCCAAAAGACCCTCAATTAGAATTTCCCTTTTTTCGAGACGTTTTACCACAAAAGAAGTTCCTTTAAAACTAAGAGTAAAGGCAGGCATAGCCAGAACAATTTCCGTATCATTCAATTTTTCGATATCAATATAATTAAAAACGTGAATTTTATCTTCGTAAATATCAATATAGTAATCAAAATCCATTAAGAAATTTTTCATAGTTTTATAAAGATGCATACCATCACCTATATAAAATATATGATTATTGAAAAGAAAAAAACTATAGATTTCTCTATAATTTATTTAAAGATCGTATAGGTTTTCTATTAGAAAAAGCATTAAATAATTCTTCTACTCTAAGACTACGATAATAAGCATACGAAGAATCCAAAACATTTGAAATTTTATAAGGAAGCTCTTCTTGTTGCATAGAAGAATAAATAGTAGATATAATTTTTCCATCTTTATTTATTTGATAACACCAGTAATCATTAATAGGATCTTCAACATCTTTTTGATCAAAATCAGAAGACGAGATCTTATCAATCACTGTAAAAACATTTTCTTGCTCTTTATCTTTAGTAACTTTATAAAAAATATTGCCATTGAAGGTTAAAGAGGAAATGTCTTTTTCTATGGGGTTTCTGTCTTTAACATTTAAAAGTTTCCATCTTACATTTTTTCTTTTTGCTTCAGAAAAAACAGCAAGCCTTTCTCCATAAGGTCTAATTGTATCCTGCGGCCATGATTCTATTCTGGTTTTAAATTTTGGGTTCTGCATAAAATCCATACAATACTTACTCCTCTTTTTTAAAATAACACAAATTAAAAAAAATGACAAGAATATTCATTTTTAATTTTTATGAAAAGTTCTTTCCAATGAAAGACTCTGTTCTTTAAACCAATTTCTTTTTTCTAACAGTTGATTTATTCTTTCTATACGAATCTCATTATAATCGTTGCTTAAAAAATACAAAGGTCCTTCTTCAATCATAGAAAAAACAAAAGAAACAACTTGTAAATCTTGATTCATCCGAAAGGTTAAAACATCCACTATGGGGTACAAAAAATTATTATCAGACGGTATTACTATTTTATCTTCTACAATAAATTCCCCAGGTTTAAAACAATCTTCTTTCAAAGATAAAAAAGATGGCCCATAAAATTTAGAAGACGATACAATATATAATTGAAAATCTAAAATGACAATATCGGAAATAGAAGTAAAAGAAAAACTCTGCTTATTTTCTTCTATAATATAAGGTTTATTATAGATTAACTTTATATGTGCGTAGCTCTTTTCCAGTTTTCCTTGCTCTTTATTTACATGTTCTACAATAAAATCATTGGTACCAAATCGAGTTATTTTTCTATTGGATTCTAAAAACATAAAATACTTTGCAGGATTTTCTTTTGCATTAGTAACAAAAGCTTCTTTATAATCTTCTGTAACTAAGCCTTCACAAGAATACATAAAAAGTTTCGGCTTTTTATAAGATCCAAAATTCGTTTCCATCTTATAGCAATACACATTCGCTTTAGCAATAGCAACTCCTTCAACAAACTCTAAATTGTGTTCCTCAATTTCTATTTTTTGTACACCTTTTCTTAAATAATTTTGACTTTTATCAAACGCAACATTCTTTATAATCTCATCCCCTAACCTTTGTCTTCTCAAAACCATATACCTTAATAAAAGTATAACACTTTTTAAAATAAAAAAACAATTTTCTTTATATTAAGAAAACTGTAAATTTTATTATTTAGTAAACAAACTCTGGATTCGATCAAAAAACGTTTCCTTTTCTTTTGATTGATTCTTTTGTGTCTCTTCTTTCGGAATTTGCACACCATCAACAACCAAAACAAACTTTGTATTCGTCTCAATTTTTTTATCTTTTAAAGTAAAGGTTTGGTAATCGTTTCCAAGTTTTACTAAAGCATTCATTTTGCTTGTCAAATCATTTGCTTTATTAGCCATTTTGCTTAACTCATGAATTCCACTTTTGTTAAATGCTTTAATTCCATCGTTGAAATCATTTATTCCTTTGTTTAAAGTCTTTGCACCATACGCTAACTCTTCCATCTTTTCGTTTAAAACCGCAACACCGTTATAAAGTGATTTGGTTCCATTTGCTAGTAGAGAAGCTCCAGACTCTAATTTTTTTAAACTAATAAGCAAAGTATCCAACATCGTTGTATTTGATAAATTTTCATAACATTTTTCTAAAGCCTCATTCGTTAGTGCCAATTGTGTATCAGGTTGAATTGCAAGCAATTGTTTATTGCCTTCAATAAGTTTTGCGACTTGCTCCAACTCTGGATTGTTTTTAATACTTTCTTTTGTTTTTTCTAAAGTCGCAATTATTAAATTCAAACTTTTATCTAAATCTAGATTCCCATTTTTTATTTTTTCTAAATTTTCAAAAACTAGGTTCAAATTTTTAGATATTTCCTTACTCCCCAAACTTATAGTTTCCATCCCATTTACAATTTTTTTAGAACTATCTTCAATGGTATTCATAGAATCTTGTAGTTTTTCCACATTTTCATACAACTCGCTCATCTTATCCAATAAACTTATATCACTTTTTTCTAATAATTTTGGAGTCATGATGGAGTATATAGTAGGTAGTTCAAATTTTTCTGTATTCAATTGTATCGTAATGGTATCGAAATTTTTTAATTCCACCAAATCGAAACTTTCGTACAATCCAGGAGAGGATAAACCCACTACGATGGATTTATTTCCATTATCAATCACACGACCATTTTCAATTTCTAGATTGGTTACAGAATCGTTATTAAAAACGGTACCCATTACAACCAAAAATGGTGTATAAATTTCTTCGGTTTTTCCATTTATTTTGCGTAGAAACTTTAACTTGTTTTTGTATTTAATTTCTATTTTGACATGTCCTTTTTTACCTATTAATTCTTCTAAAGAGACTTTTCTTCCCTCTAATGTATAGGTAATGGTGGCTGAAACAGGAAGTTCTTTGGTTGATGTTCCTTGATAAAAAATACTATTTCCATTGCTTTGCCAAGTAAGTTTCGTTTGATCTTTTGAAAAGGTATGATGGCTATTCGTATTAATGATATTTTCTAAATCCGAAAAATCCACCAACTCTTGTTTACCTTCTTTATTAATTAAATGTTCATTCACCACAATGTTTTTTGTTGTTCCATCGCTATTCAATTTGGCGTAAACGGTCTCTTCTTTATTTAATGCTGAAACTGTAAGAGGTACAAGGGCAAGAAACATTATAAAAATAGCGGGAATTCTTTTTTTCGTTTTTTTCATTTTTATCACTTCTTTCTTATAAGTTGTTTTTAAAATTAAAGAATCAAAGAGTAACAAGATGGAAGGAAGTACAGTTAAGACAACTACCATACTGATGATAGCTCCGCGAGAAATTAGATTACACAAAGCTCCAACCATCTCCAAATCGGAATACACTCCAACACCAAAAGTAGCTGCAAAGAAACACATTCCACTTACAAAGATAGAACCATTACAATAATTTAAAGTGTTTAACATGGCTATTTGCTTTTCTAGTCCACTTTTTCTTAATTGCATATAATGAGTCGTCATTAAAATAGCGTAATCAATCGTGGCACCTAATTGAATAGTTCCAAGAACAATAGGAGCAACAAATGGCAAAACAATACCCCCAAAATAAGAAATAGACATATTGAAAAAGATAGCAAATTCAATGGTCAAAATAAGGAGAATTGGTAAACTAAAGGACTTTAAAACCAATAGCATTATCATAAGAATACAAATGATAGAAGATATGTTTACGTTTTGAAAGTCTTCATCACTTATGGTTACTAGATCTTTCATTAAAGGTCCTTCTCCTGCTAAAATAGCTTCGGTATCGTATTTGGATAAAATATTATTTACCCTACCCACTTGTTGATTGAGTTCTTCACTTGCAATCTCATATAAAGAATTAACAAGCATCATTTGATAGTGATCACTTTCAAAAACATTTACCAATTCTTTAGGCAACATGTTTTTGGTTAGCCCTAAGTTTTCTAATTTGGAAAAGGAAAGAACAAAATCAATACCTTCCAAACTTTCCAATTCTTTAACCATTTCTTCAACGATTTCCGTTTTTAAGTCTTTACGATACAAAATAATCTCTGGAGAAACAATGTTGAATTTTTCTTTTAATTCGTTATTCGCTACAATGCTATCTAAAGTATTAGGTAAACTTTTATCAATTTTATAGTAAACGTCTACTTTGGAATTGGCAAGATACGTTGGAATAAACAAGATTAAAAATAGAATAAAAATTTTTTTATGATGTTTTACAACAAGGAAATTCAATTTTTCAAAAGGAAGAATTATTGGTTTGTGTTTTGTTTTTTCTATCCATCGATCAAAAAATAACAATAGACTTGGAAAAAGGGTTAACACACAAACGACACCTAAAAATACGCCTTTTGCCATAACAAGTCCCAAATCTTTTCCTAAAGATAAGTTCATGGTAACAAGTACTAAAAATCCTGCAATCGTCGTTAAAGAACTTCCTGTTACTGATGTAAATGTATCTACAATCGCTTCTTGCATAGCCTCTAAATTTTTAAGTCCATTTTTTTTCTTCTTCTCATAGGCGTGGTATAAAAAAATAGAAAAATCGGTAGTGACTCCGAGTTGCAATACGGCAACCAAAGCTTTTGTGATATAAGAAATTTCGCCAAAAATAACATTACTTCCTAAGTTAAAGAGTATGGATATACCTATATTGAATAAAAGTAAAATTGGTACAACATAAGAATCTAATGATAACTCCAAAACCAGTAAACAAAGTACTACGGCAATCACAACATAAATTAATATTTCACTTTCAGATAAATCCATTGTATCGAGTACCAATGCACTCATTCCGCTAATTTGAACATCCTTACTTATTTCCTTCATTTCTCTTATAGCGTTAATTGTTTTTAGAGAAGATGTGGACTCTGTAAACGTTACAAATAATAAATCTGTATTCTCTTTTTGTAAGTGTTCTATGATTTCTTTTGGTAAAAAATCAAGGGGAATATTCGTTCCTAATCCATCATAGATAGAAAAAACTTTACGTACCCCATCAATCTTTTGAAACTTCTCTTCTAAAGATAAAATTTCTTTACTAGGAATATTTTTAGAAAGAACTACTGTATAAGCCCCCATCCCAAATTCATCGGTTAATAGTTTTTGCCCTTTTACGGTTTCAATTTCTTCTGGCAAATAGACCAAAATATCATAATTGATTTTGGTTAATTTTATACCCACAAATGACAAAACCATCAAAATAAGAGAAATTAATAAAATCGTATTTTTTCTTTTACAAATCTTTTCAGCTAGTGTTTTCATAAAAACCTCCATTCGTCTACTCATTTTATGTGTTTTTTTGCATTTTTACACCAACAAAAATTATAAATACGTTGGTTATCTTACACTTTTTTTAAAACGTAGGTATAAATAAACTACATTTTGTATGTTATCTTTACAAATATTAAAAATAAGGTATACTTTTAAGTAAGGTGATTTTATGAATAAAAAAGATTTACGCGTCGTAAAAACCAAAAATATTTTATACAATACCCTTCTAAGTTTAATGAAAGAAAAGACATTTGAAGAAATAAAAGTTTCTGATATTTGTAGCAGCGCTTTAATCAATCGCTCTACTTTTTATGCTCATTACGAAGACAAATACGAATTATTTGCCGATTGTATCAATAATTTAAAAAACGCTTTGATTGCTGAATTAGAAAAAAATCAAAATATATCCAATACCAAAGAATACTATCTAGAAATGATTAAAATTTTTTTAAATCATATAGAAAACAAAAGAGAAGAATATACAAGCATTATGATAAACAATCGTAACAGCATTACCATGGATATCGTTTATGACTGTTTGGATCAAGATATCATCGCCCATTTAAGTAAAGAAAGCTATATAAAAAAAGAAGTTCCTGAAGAAATTCTTGCAAAATTTTATTTGGGTGCTGTAGTTAGTATAGGTCTTGAATGGCTTCGCGACCCTAAAAAATACACTAAAGAAGAAATGATCTATTATTTATCTATTTTAATTCCAAACCAATTAAATGCCATATAAAAAGTCTCCAAATAGAATTAGAGACTCATAATTTTATCTTTTACTTTTTTAGAAACTTTGCTCATATCGGTACGTGTTGCTATAGGCTGTAACTCTTTCATAACTTGTCCCATGTCTTTCAGGCTGGTTGGAGCTATTTTAGAAAAAGCTTCTTCAATACATTTATCAACTTCTTCTTCACTTAGTTCTTCAGGTAAATAATTTTTTAAAAAAACAATTTCTTTTTGTAAGTTTTCAACTTCTTCTGTTTTATTAAATTTTTCAAATTCTACTATAGAATCCGTACGCATTTTGACTTGCTTTTTTATAACCGCAATAGCTTCCTCTTCTGTTAACTCTTCTTTTTTATTAATGCTTTCTAATTGCAATGCACTCTTAAGCATACGAAGTACTCCCAAAGAAAATTTATCTTGATCTTTCATAGAGCTTTTTAAATCATTATTTATTTTTTCAATCATATTCTTCACCTATTAATAGTTTTTGTGTTTGCGAGCATTTCTTATCATTTCTTTTTTGGCTTCACGTTTTTGTACTCCAGGTTTTGTATAATGCTTCTTTTTCTTTAGTTCAGAGGGGACACCACTTTTAGCAACTTTCATTTTCCATGTTTTCATTGCTTTTTCTAAGTTACCATTAACCACTACTTTTGTCATAAATTCCCTCCTTTCACTTAACTAAAATGATTATAGCACCAAATAACAAGATTTGGCAAGAAATAACACTTTGAATTTTTAAAGTTTTCTTGATAAAATTTGTTCAACCTCTATCTCTTCCAAAGAAGTCTCATCAACATTTTTTTGTTCTTCTATAATTTCGGTTTCATTTTGCTCCATGGATTGCTGTCTATCCCACATCATAGAAGAACAAAGTATTCCTATTCCTATTCCTATCGCAATACTTAATGCTAATAGCAATTCTTTTTTTTCAGCTTCCTGGTATTTCTTTAATTCTATATTCCATTCTTCATAATCCTCTTTATGTCTTTCACAGTAGAACTTCATTTTTGAAATTGTATTTGTATACAGTTCTTTTTTTTCAGGATGCAAAAGAAATTGGCTTAAATTATTCTCAATTTCTTCTTTTAGTTGTTGACACTCTATAAACCACTTTTCTACCCAGCCTTCTTTACAAAGAGGCATTTTAGAAAAAAAAGCAAAAATTTCATTTAAACCCTCTAATGTCGTTCTAGCATTATACTCTTTATCCACTCCAATATGAGAAACCATATAAAATGTATAATAGGTTAAGCTAAGTAATTGTAAAGTACACCACTCCTCTACATTATCAATCTTTGTATTTCCTATTTTTTTTATTAACCAATTATCAAACTTACTTTGAGAATTTTTTGTCCACTTTTTTAAAAAGTTTCCTATCCTTTTTTCTATATCCATAAACGAACCTTCTTTCTCATATGTCCACTATTTTAACATATAAAAATTTTAAAAAAAAGAACTAAACCGTCATTAGTTCTTGCTCTTTTTCTTTTAACTTTTCGTCAACAATTTTATTGTATTTATTAATCGCTTCTTGCACTTCATCCAATAATCTTTTTTCTTCATCCTCTGGGTATTCTTCCCTTTTTATCGTATTGTTTTCATCCTGTCGAATGTTACGTAAAGCCACACGAGCTTCTTCAGCTACTTCCTTAGCTTGTTTCACATATTCACGTCTTCGATCTTCTGTAAGTTCTGGTACCGTTAATATAATAATTTCTCCATTATTGGTGGGAGTAATTCCAATATTCGCTTCATTGATAGCTCTTTCAATATCTTTTAAAGTATTTCTATCAAATGGTTTGATTAACAATTGTCTTGCTTCTGGTACTGTTACATTAGCAAGACTTTGTATTGGAGATGGTGTTCCATAATAAGATACCATAATTCCATTTAACATAGCAGGATTAGCTCTTCCTGCCCTTATGTTTATTAATTTATTTTCCAAAGCTTCGATGGCTTTTTCCATTTTTTGTTCTATATTCATAATCTCTCTACCTTCCATTTATTACTATAGTATCATTATAATCGACAGAATTAGTTTTTACAACATAATTTAAAATCAAATCTCCAAATTCATCGATATAAAAAACATAGGTTTCTTGTTCTTTTAAATTCTGAAGTGTTTCTTCTATTAGAATATTAGGAATGTCTTCAACAATGGTTTGTGTTTCATTCAAATGAATTCGTATTTTTTCTAAAACATTTGCAAAATTCGCATTGTATTTAACCAATAAAGCATTAAAATTTAATCTTTCTCCTGTAAGTATATTAAATGTATAAGATTTTACTTTATTAGAAGAAGAAAAACCATTTTCACAAGTATAAGAAGATTCTCTTATTAATAACGTTGCATATTCTTGGTAATTATAAATAGCGTATTCTAAAAAATTTGTACTATAAATATCTGTATTAGTATACATACATAAAGAGGTATCCCCTTTTTGCAAAGTCATTTTTATAGAATTGGCATATTGCTTTATTTCTTCATTTACTTGATTTACACTTTCTACCTTTAAATTTACAATGGGAATTTTAAAAATCAAATTCATTTCTTCACTTAGTATCTCTTCTTCCGTAAAATAAATAAAATCTTTATTCTTGTCCATTTTCATACGATCATCAAGTAAAGTTTCAGAAAAATCATTTGTCTTTTTTTCCGCCATTTTGCTACTTGCATTAAAAAAAAGTAGTATAGAGCCTAATAATATAAATAGTACAATTAAAAAAAAGAACATACCGAATCCTAAATAGTTGTTACTCTCCTCTTGCATATACATCCTCTCCTTTTAAAGCTTTAATTGCTTTTTCAAAATTAGATTTTACTATATTTTTACGATACTCTGTAAAATAATCTTCAGGTTTAATCTCTCCTTTTAAATGAGTAATTTCATCATCAAAATAAAGAATTTCTCCGTTTTTAATTATTAAAACCGTTGGAGCTTTTAAATCCATAGCTCCTGAATCATCAAAAGTTAGATAATCTTTTAACTTCGATACAATTAAAGCATAAGTTTTATTATTTAAATGACGATCTTTCGAAAAATTGTAATAGTATATTTCTTCTATGCTGTTTTCTAAAGCCACTTCATTTAAATAATCAGCATAATAATGACTCCAAATATTTGTTGAAAATCCCATAAAAAGAATTCCTGATTTTTTATTTGATAATAAATCTAAAACTTTATTTTCATTTACATAAACGTAAAGATTGTTTTTAGAAATATCTTTAAATTCATTAGAAAATCTTATATTATCTGGCACATCTGTCTTATAATCTTTCGTCCCCAATACGATAAACAAATAGATCATGATACCAAAAATCAAAAATTTTAAAATATTTATTTTCTTTTTTACTAACCACTTCATAACATCACTACCTTTAGTATAACAAAAAAAGGAAAGATTTTCACTTTGTTTTCTTTTTCTTTACACAATCTAATTTCTTTTTTAATTGAGCAATTTAGATACACTTGCAATAAAAAAGACATTTTAAAATGTCTAATTTCCGTTTACTTGATTCATTACTTCTTCTGCAAAGTTCTCACTTCTTTTTTCCATACCTTCTCCAACTTCATAACGAATCATTTTTAATATCTCTCCACCGTTATTAGCAACGTAAGTATTTACACTAATGTCTCCATCTTTAATGAAAGCTTGCTCCGCAAGACAAATCTCTTTATAAAATTTTTTAATTCTTCCTTCTACCATTTTTTCAGCTATATCTGCTGGTTTTCCTTCATTCATAGATTGTTCTTTTAAGACTTCTCTTTCTTTGTTTACAACTTCTTCTGGTACATCTTCAATAAACACATAACTTGGTTTCATAGCGGCAGCTTGCATAGAAACATCTTTCGCGATTTCTTCATTGGCACCCTTTAAAATGGATAAAACGGCTATTTTTCCACCCATATGTAAATAAGAGCCGAATACTTCATCACTATTTTTGTTAACTACTTCAATTCTTCTTAAAGAAAGTTTCTCTCCAATTTTGGCAGTTTTGGCAATAATTAAATTTCCTACACTACCAGCTTCATCATTGGTTTGTACTTCTAAAGCACTTTCTAAATTAGTAGCATCACTTTTTAAAATAGCTTCACCAATTGTATCCATCATATTGGTAAATTCTTCATTTTTACTAACAAAATCAGTTTCTGAATTCACTTCTAAAATAACCGCTTTATCACCATTTACATATATATTAGCAAGTCCTTCTGCCGCAATACGATTTCCCTTTTTTTCAGCTTTGGCAATTCCTTTTTCTCGTAGATAATCCATCGCAGCCTCAATATCCCCGTTGCATTCTGAAAGCGCTTTTTTGCAATCCATCATACCTGCACCGCTTTTTTCACGCAAATCTTTTACTAAACTCGCTGTAACTTCCATTTTTCCTCACTCCTTTTCTTTAAATTTATTTTAAATTGTTAATTAATTCTTCTTTTTTCATTGTAGAATAGCCTTTAATTCCTTGCTCTTTTGCAACAGCTTTTAACTCAGCTAATGTCATAGAAGCATACTCTTTTTTCTCTTCCTTTGCTTTTTCTTCATGTTTTTCTTCTACTACAATTTCTTCAGTTGGCTCTGCTTTTGGATCCATATTCTTTTGTGGCTCCATTTTAGTAACTGTTTCCATATTAACTTCTTTAACTGCATTTGCATTTTTATTTTTATCTTCTTCCGTTACATAATCTACCATTTCCAAATTACGTGCTTCACAAATAGCATTATTTAATACACCAACCACTACTTTAACAGAACGAACTGCATCATCATTTGCTGGGATTACAAAATCAACATCATCTGGATCACAATTAGTATCTACTAGTCCAAATACAGGAATATTTAGTTTTCTTGCTTCACGGATTGCATTAATTTCCTTTTTTGGATCAACAATAATTATTGCTTGTGGTAATTTATTCATTTCACGAATACCACATAGTACTCGATTTAATTTATCATATTCTTTTCTAAGTCCAATAACTTCTTTTTTTGGAAGTACTTCAAAGACTCCATCACGTTCCATATTTTCAATTTCTTCTAAACGTTTTACTCTTCTCCGAATCGTTCTAAAATTTGTTAAGGTTCCGCCAAGCCATCTTTCTGTAACGTAATAACTTTTACTACGTATTGCTTCTTCTTTACAAACTTCACTAGCTTGTTTTTTGGTTCCAACAAATAAGAACGTTCCTCCATTATCAGCAATTGATTTAATCTCCTTATAAGATTCTTCTAATTTTTCAGCAGTTTTTTGTAAATCAATAATATGAATTTCATCCCTCGCTGCAAAAATATATTCTTTCATTTTTGGATTCCATCTTTTGGTTTGGTGTCCAAAATGAACTCCTGCTTCT
>CANPIX010000012.1 GCA_947574215.1 uncultured Mycoplasmatota bacterium
TTTCATTTTTGGATTCCATCTTTTGGTTTGGTGTCCAAAATGAACTCCTGCTTCTAATAAAAAACTCATAGAAACAACGGCCATAAATTATTCCTCCTTCGTTAAAACATCTGTTTAAGATCAACTTAAAACCCATCACCTCTTCGGCACTCGATGAATTCAATCCTTTAAACATGTCTATTTGCTAACTCATTTAGCCATTTGTATTTTAGCAAAAATAAGTACCAACAGCAAGCATTTTTACTATAATATATAGAAAATATTTAAAAAAATGCAAAAAATTTATTATCACAAATAAAAACAGGCTTATTTTTTGATTAACACCTGTCTTTTCAAAAAAAATATATCTTCCAGAGTTTTTACATTATTCCTGTTTTTTTACAAATTATGAATCCTTTCTATTTAACTAATAAAAAACCTTTGTATTTATGATAATAATTTTTTTTAAAATTATTTAATAAACTTTTATTATAAGACCCCAAAATAGAAACAATAATTTTATCTACACCATACTCATCAATAATTTTAAAGATTCGTCTTTCCAATAAAGCAACGACTTCAACCGTTATATCATTGGTTACATCTACAAACAATGTTTCATTTTTATAATAAACGTCCATATTGAATCACCTAATAATAGAATACTAAATTTTTAAATTTTTGTAAGGAATTCGACAAGAGTTGCCGAAATATATTCTTAAAAATTAATTTTTTTTCCATACAAACATCCACAATATTCTTGGCGATACAAACCATATTTTTTAGAAAATTCAATACTTTTTTTATAGCCATTTTTCTTTTTAAAATCTGAAATTAAAAATGAAATTTTTTGTTCTTCCTTTAAATTTTCATTTATTTTTTCTTCTATTTCCAATCCTATTTCATTAATTATTTTAGCATTTTTATAAGGGCTTACAGTCAAAGTAGTTCCAAAATAATCAAAATGGTTTTCTTTTGCTAAGAGAGCTGTTTTCTCTAAACGTAAATAATAACATTTATGACATCTGGCTCCCCCTTCTGGTTCAAACTCCAGATGTTTAGAAATTTTTTGAAAACTCTCATGATCGTAATCCACATCCATCATGTTGATCTCGTATCCACTTTCTTTTATGTATCTTTTTTGTTCTTCCTTACGTTTTGTATATTCCTCTAACGGCTCAATATTTGGATTGTAATACAAAATAGTAATAGCAAAATAATCTTTTAAAGTATCGATTACAGCAGTAGAACAAGGTCCACAACAACTATGCAAGAGGATTGTTTTTTTAGTGGCAAAACGTTTTAATTCTCTTTCCATCCAATCGTTATAATTTAAATTTTGTATTTTCGTATTGTTTTGTTTAAAAAATTGTTCACATTCTTTTCTTTCCATAATTACTCTCCAAATTTACGAAACCATGCACTATTATTATCAGAATCCAAGTATAAAGTTCCTTTTTCCATAAGAGTTGTATACGTTAACGCATACATATCCAAACGGTCCATATGAAGCAAATTAATATACACTTGATTTCCATCGTTCATTCGAAGTAAAAATCTTGTATCGTCTAAAACAACTTCACCACTTCTACTAGGCGAATATTCAATTTCACTAATAAGAGAAAGGGTTTCTGTTTTTACTTCGGAAAGCTCTTTAATCAATCGTTCGTAGACATCGTTCTTTACCTCACTAATTAAAAAAGGAATACCATGAAAATTTCCATGTATTGTTTCTTTTCCATTGGATAAAACATAACTAGAATGATTACGATTGTAAAATAAAACCCTTGCCTCTTCCATTTCTATAGTTATTTTTCCAAAAATACTTTTTTTTACTTTTACTTTAGAAACTAAATCTAACTTACGAATATTATTTTCCAAAGTACGAATTGAATATTTATTCATCGTTGGGAATTCTTTCAAACCCGCTATCTCTATAATTTCATACTCTTTTATTTTTTCATTCCCAAGAATTAAAATACGTTTTACAGGCAAATGCAAAAAAGAATAACCCACTAAAAAAAATAAAAGAGTAATAAATACAATTAAGAAAAGCCCTTTCCATTTAATATGCAATTTTACTTTCTTCTTTGGTTTCTTTGTCATTTGCTAAAACACCTACTTTTTAATTTATTTCGAAGATTGAATTAATTTCTTTATCGAATTATAAATAATCTCACTTGGTTGAATTTTTTTATATTCCACCATATTTTTCTTTAACTCTTTTCTTTTTTCTAGATCGCTTAAAAGCTTATTAATTTTACTTGCCAAAACTTCTTTTGTGATTTCTTTTTCTTCCAAAACCTCAATCACTTTATTTTCTTTTAATTCTTTAGCGTTATAATACTGATGATTATTAGCAACATTGGGACTTGGAATAATAATACTAGGTTTTTCAAGTCCTATTATTTCAAAAAGAGTTCCTGCTCCTGCTCTTGAAATCACTAGATCACTGCTTGCCATAATTCCTGGTAAATTTTCAAAATAAGGAACTACTTTTACTCCTTTGGTACTAATTAATTTTTTCTTAAATTCTTCTATATCAATAGTACTACCTACGATATACATAATTTCATAAGAATTATGCAAATCGCTATTTAAAAAATCAATCATTTTTTGATTCAAAGAAGAGCTACCAAGACTTCCAGCAACGTACACCACTAATTTTTTAGAGATACTAAAACCTAACATAGTTTTATCAATTGGTTTTGTATTTAATGCACCATCTAATGAAGGATGCCCTGTATAGATAACCTTTTTGGCTTTCTTAAAAAAATCTATAGAACTCTTAAACGTTACCCCTACCAAATCTGCATATCGACTTACTACATAATTTACTTTACCTGGTCGACTATTTTGTTCATGAATAAAAGTTTTTATTCCCAATTTTTTAGCTACTTTTACAACAGGATAAGTAACATACCCTCCTACACCAATCACAACATCTGGTTGAAATTCTTTCATAATACGTAAACATTTTTTCTCAGCTTTACGAATTAAAAATAAATTTTTAATATCTCTTTTTATATCTTTAGTAAATCCATAAATTTCTAAAGCTTCATAAGGGATACCTTTTTTTGGAACGATATCCTTTTCCATACGATTATGTGTTCCAATGTACAATATTTTTACGTTTTTCTCTCTTTTTTTAAATTCTTCAACTATAGCAAGAGCTGGATAAATATGGCCCCCACTTCCACCCGCTGAAACGATAATATTCATGATAATCACCTTTATTACCATTATACTATAAATTAAAAAAAGATATTAGCAAATCTTTTGAAACGTGTAAACGCATTTAGTTTCGACTAATATTTAAAATGATACCTATACTTGCCATTGATACTAATAAACTACTTCCACCATAACTTAAAAATGGCAAAGTAACTCCAGTAACAGGAATTATTCCTACTACGACCATTAAGTTTAATAGAGCTTGAACGATTATCCCAAAAGAAAGACCAAAAGCTAAATATTTTCCAAACAAATCACTTTGTTTTAATGCGATATTTAAAACCCGATAAAAAAGAAAGAAAAAAACACTAGTTACAATTAAAACTCCTAAAAATCCAAATTCTTCACTAATAATGGAAAAGATAAAATCGGTTTGTGGTTCAGGAAGATAAAAATGTTTTTGTCGCGAATGCATAAACCCTTGCCCAAGTAATCCTCCAGGACCAATAGCATACAAGCTCTGGATAATTTGAAATCCACTTCCTAATGGATCAGTCCATGGATTTAAAAAGGATACAATTCTAGCCATACGGTATGGAGCTACAATAATTAAACCAACAATTCCAATTAATCCTAGTAAGCCGATTCTTACAAAAAAGGACATTTTTACTCCCGATGTAAAAATCATGACTACAAGCGTTAGAACAATTACCATTGCCGTACCAAAATCAGGTTCTAACATGATTAAACCGAAAAAAATAAAAATAACACTCATAATTGGCAAAACACCTGATTTAATATCTCGCATATTTTTTTTGTTATTGGATAAATACTTGGCAACATAAATAATTAACCCTATTTTAGCAAACTCACTAGGTTGTATCCCAAATCCACCAAGTCCAAACCAACTTCGACTTCCATTACGAATCGTTCCAATTCCTGGAATAAGTACTAAAATTAAAAGAAGAAAACAAACAAATAAAATAGTATTGGCTTTTTTAAAATAAAGATGATAATCAACTTTTGATAAAAAAAACAACACCAAAATACCTACAATAAAAAACATACCTTGAGCTTTTACGAACTTAAAAGCATCATGAAATTTATATTCCGCCCAAATGCTACTAGCAGAATAAATCATAATAATTCCAAACATAGCAATGAACAATACAGCAATTAATAATTTATAATCGATCTTATATTTCATAATTTATCCTCATTAAAGTTTATTAAAAAAAGAGAAAAAAAAGTAGTAAATTCTACTTTTTATTTTCAAAGTTTCTTTTAAAATATTCTACTTTCAAAAAAAACATAAAAAAAGGATATATTTTTATATCCATACACCATAAGTAATTGCTGCCATGGCAAGCAAAAATCCAATGACCCAAAATAGTTTTACAATATCAGTTTCTGCCCATCCCAGTTGTTCAAAATGATGATGAAGAGGTGCCATTTTAAAAATTTTTTTATGAAATTTCGTAATGGCTATAATTTGTACAAAACTTGAAATAGTTTCGATAACAAAAATACCTCCTACCAATACCAATGACAATTCATGTCTTGTTACAATAGCAACAGTAGCTAAAGCTCCACCCAAGGCAAGACTTCCTAAATCTCCCATAAAAATTTTTGCAGGATGAGAATTATAAAGTAAAAAGCCTAATAAACTACCTACCAACAAAAAACAAAAAATAGCGACTTCTTCATATCCTTGCATCCATCCAGTATTCCAAGAAATAATTCCAAAGGCTAAAAAGGCAATAGCTGATAATCCTCCTGCCAAACCATCTAATCCATCTGTAATATTAACCGCATTACTTGTACCCACAAGCACAAACAAAATAAAAATACCAAATAGCCAACCCATATCAATGCTTATATTAATAGAAGTAATCCATAATACAGGTTCTCCTCCATTTTTCATAAAAATGTAAAAAAATACAAGAGCAATTCCCATTTGAATTAAAAACTTAGTAGTAATGCTAATTCCTTTATTGTTTTTAAATTTCATTTTCAAAAAGTCATCTAAAAATCCTAAAGCCGCATAAGCAACAAATACAAATATTAAAATCCAAAGATTATGACTCATAGAAATACTTCCCCGAATATAAAGTAATAACAAGGAAATAAGAACAGGAACAATAAAAATGAATCCACCCATTGTAGGAGTTCCATTTTTCTTCATGTGTCTCTCACCAATGGTCAAACTTACATTTTGACCCATTTTCTTTTTTCTAGCAAACTTCACAAAAAAGAAGCCAAAAACCATTGATAAAACAAATCCTAACATAATAGACATTGCTGCTTTTGCAAGTATTAGCATACTATCACCTCGTAATCAAATTATACAATATTTTTTTTAATCTAAGTACTTCCCAAGAAAAAATTGACACTAGTTAGACAACATTAAGGAAATCGTACTTTCTTCTTCCGTGTAAAAATTTCCTTCTGGACTTTGATAAAGAACTTTTTCTCCTACTCCAGTAGTTACAATTTGAAATCCTTTTAATGTTTTTTTTGCCTCTTCTAAAGTCATTCCCACTACGTCTGGCAACATCGTATATTTTTTATCCAACCAAGTGTATTCTCTAGGCATTCCTTCATTGGTTTTGGGATAATTATATAGTTCTATAGCGGTTTTAAAAACATTTTTAGCAATAGGTGCTGAAACAACCCCACCATATTGAGTAATTCCTTTTGGATTATCTATCGCTACATACACAACAATTTCTGGATTGTCTGCGGGCATAAATCCCATAAAAGATACTATATAATTCCCAACCATGTAAACACCATTGTTTACTTTCTGTGCTGTTCCTGTTTTTCCTCCAATTCGATAATTCTCTATATAAGCGTTTTTACCAGAACCGTTTGCAACAACACTTTCTAAAGCGTAGCGGACCATTTTTGATGTTTCTTCTCCAATTACACGAGTTCCCTCATCAGGAGTAAACATCTTTATAACACTATTGGTTTCAGGTTCTGTCATTTTCTGAACAATATATGGAGTATGCAAAATACCTCCATTCACCGCCGCCGATACAGCTCTTACTTGTTGAATTGGTGTAACGCTAATTCCTTGTCCAAAACTAGTAGTTGCTAATTCTACAGGTCCCATTTGTTCTAAAGAAAATAAAATTCCATTGGCTTCCCCATTTAAATCTATACCTGATTTTTTTCCAAAACCAAAACTCTTAATATAATTAAGTAATCTTTCTGGTCCTAATTTTTGTCCCATCACAACAAATCCAGGGTTGCATGAATTTTCAACAACTTGCAACATCGTTTCTGCTCCATGCCCACCAGCTTTCCAACATTTAATTCGTGCATTTTCTACCCGAATAGATCCTCCATCAAAATAAGTATCCTTAAAAAGATTAATGGTTTGCTCTTCTAAAGAGGCAGAGAGAGTAATAATTTTAAAAGTTGATCCTGGTTCATAAGTCATCCAAATTGGCAAATTACGATTGATAACTTCTACTGATGAAGTTTGGTATTGATTTGGGTTAAAATTTGGTCGACTTGACATCGCCAAAATTTCTCCAGTTTTGGGATTCATTGCCATAATAAGTGCTTGCTCTGGATTGTATTTACTCATAACATTATCAAGTTCATTTTCAATAGCAAGTTGCAAATCCAAATCAATTGTTAAATCCACATTAATTCCATTTTGAGGCTCCTCATAAATTTCAGACAGTTCCAAACGATTACCTTTTCCATCCGAAAAATATTTAATAGCTCCATTTTCTCCCGTTAAATAATCGTCATAATTAAGTTCTATACCTGATAAACCTTGATTGTCGATTCCTACATACCCTAATACATGAGAAAGCACATTTCCATAGGGATAATATCTTTTACTTTCCTTTACTAAGTATACCCCGTCATACCCTAAATTATTAATTTGTTCTGCTACATCATAAGACAATTGTCTTCCTTCAGGATGGACTCTTTCAATAGAAGTTTTTTTAGCAATATGACGATACATTTCCTCATAGCTTACATTTAAAATACTTGCCAATTTTGTTGCTACTTCTTCTTTGTTTTTTATTTGGTTTGGTATAACCACCAAAGAAGTCGTCGTAATATTAGTAGCAAGTACCTTTCCGTTACGATCTCTAATTTCTCCTCGGTCCGCCGTAATCGGAAGTTCGCGACTCCATAAAGATTCCGCTAAAGAAGATAATTTATCGTATTTAAAAACTTGAATGTAAAACACTCGAAGAACAATAGCAATTAACAAAACACACACTACTACAAACACCACTCTCATACGAGTATGAATTGTATTAAAAAACATAACAATGTGCTCCTTTTATACATTTTATTTAAAATAAATACAATTATTAATAATTAAAGTATTATTTTCAAATTAAATGAAAAAATTGTTCTATATTTTATTCTATTCCTGTTGGTCTGTTATAAAAAACCAAAATTGAAAGTTTAATTTTTTCCAAATAAAAAAAGATTTCACTTTATTTGTGAAATCAATAGAAAATCTAATAGTGTTTCTTATTTCTTTCCTCTAACTTAGAACCTAATCCAGCGGCATAACAAAAAGAATATAAAAAATAAAAAAGAAAAATGAGTACAATTACGAAAAAGCATTTCATAGAAAACCAACCTACATTCTTTTCAAAACTTAGTTTTCCTCACTTTGAACTATAATATTCTCATCTTTTAAAACTTTTAATGGATTTTCATAAGTTAGTTCATGAAATTTTTCTTTAGAAGTCAATTTTATAATCTCTTTTTTTACTTTTTTCATTTTTTTAAACAAAATATCATCCTCATGGTGAACATCCGTTGCCAAAAATTGGTATTGGTTGTTCTTTAACATATACATAAATAATTTTTTAGCATGTAATCCATATTTTTCTAAAACATTTGCTAAATTCCCCTGAAATAAACATCCCATTTTTAATAAATCAAAAATCAAATCATGATTCTCTTGAAAATAAATATAGCGTTCTGGATGAGCAATTATAGGTACAAAATCTTTACTTCGCAAATAAAATAAAATTTCCATCATGTCATGAATAGGATTAGTAATAGGAAATTCAATTAACAAATAACGACTTCCATTAATTGAAGCAATTTCATTTTTTTTCAGAAGAGAACTTATTGAAAAATCAATAAATATTTCATTTCCTAAATACAATTGAGTTTCTATATTTTCTTTTTCGATTTCATAAACCAAATTCGTCCATTTTTCATTTTTTTGATAATTATTGCTTATAAATTGACTTCCTGTAATATAGTGTGGAGTGGCAACTACATGTGTAAAACCAATACCATTTAATTTTTTTAACAGTGTCAAACTTTCTTTTAAACTTCTTGCACCATCATCGATTTCATTTATAACATGTGAATGTATATCAATCATATAAGTTCCTATTCGTAATAATTTCCATAATAGCTTCCATGTATATCATTGGTACGATTAACGATCACACCTGCAATGTCTGCTCCAACACTCATTAAGCTCTTTTTCGTAAACTCAAGTTCAGTAGTCTTAGTTTGCTTTAAAGAAGTCACAATAACCGTTTTATCAACGTACTTAGTTAAAATAAGAGAATCTGTTAATCCATTTACAGGGGTACCATCCAATACAATGTATTCAAACTTTTCCGCCAATGTTCTTAAAAGAACTTTAGTTTTGGGAGAATTTAACAGCTCACTTGGATTTGGTGGAACAACTCCTTTTGGTAAAAGATACAAATTTTCAATACGAGTTTTTCTAATATAGCTATTAAAATGAACTTCTACATTTTCCAAAAGTAAATTAGACAATCCTTTATCGTTTTCAATTCCAAAAATTTTATGAAGCCTTCCTTTTCGCATATCACAATCCATCAATAAAACTTTGCTACCATTTTGAGCAAAAGCTGTAGCCAAATTACTACTAATAAAACTTTTTCCTTCTCCCGGAACAGAAGAAGTAATTAATACGGTACGAACTCTTTTATCCACTCCAGAAAATTCTAAATTCGTTCTAATAATACGAATGGCTTCCGCCACACTTGACTTTGGATTTCGATCAACAATAATTTCATCTTTCATTTTATTTCATCGTCCCCTTTTTCTTTTTAGAATAATCTGGTACTGAGCCCAAAATAGTAAATTCAAATTTTCTTTCCACATCGGATACACTTTTAATTGTGGTATCAAAATAATAAAATACAAACAAAACAAAAATGGCTAAAATTATTCCCGCACCAATATACAAAACAACTTGTTTTGTTATATTAAAATTAGATGGAAAGTCAGAAATTTCTGCTGAATCTAAAATGGATACATTCGATAAATTGTAAAGTTCTTTCGCCTCTTTTCCGAAAACTTCTGCCACTTCATTAGCAATTAAATAAGCTTTTTTGGCTTCCACATCGGTAACAGAAATTTCAATAATTTCTGTATCTTTTACAGAACCCACATTAATCATTTTTGCTAACAAAGCCGTATCGTATTCCAAATTCAAATTCTCAATAACTTGATTTAAAACTCTTCTACTTTTAACAATTTGCTGATAGGTACTCACAAGCTTTGAATTTACAGTTAAATCCGATTGCGTAATACTTGAAGTTTCATTACTACTAAATCCAGTCAAGATAATACTTGTTTTTGAAGTATATTTTGGTTGTTGTAAAAAAACAGAATAGAAACAACCAATTGTAACCACTAAGGCAACTATCGCAAAAAACTGTACGCTTTTTGATAAAAAATAGATTAATAAATCTTTAATATCAAGTTCTTCCATAAATTCCTCTTCCTATTCTATTCAAAATTATAGCATAGGCTTATTTTTTTGTATAGAATAAATTTCTACACCTAAGCAGAAAACATTAAAAAAAACATCTTAATTTTTAAGACATTCTTTTTCTTTCTTTTTAACAAATAAAAATGTTAAACACACACCCACCGTTGCCCCGCAAGTATCTAAGAATACATCCAAAATACGTGCTGTTCTTTCACTTACAAAATATTGATGGAATTCATCACTGCAAGCATACAAAAAACATAGTAGGATTGTTGATAAAATTGGATGCTTCCATTGGTACACTTTTAGTGTAAAATAAAGTAAAATTCCAAGAATAAAATAAATAAAAAAATGAGCACTTTTACGTATTAAAATTCGTGTATTTTTAATAAAATTGATTTCATCCATAGAAGTACTTTCTTTTTTGGTTAATTCTTTTTGAATTTCAAATGTTTTTTTGGCTACTTCATCACTTAAACTTTGACTTTTTTGCGCATTTTGATTAGAAAAACAAAAGATTATAAACATACAAAGAAAAACCAAAACAGGATAAATAATTTTTTTATCTTTCATTTATAACCTCATTTATTTTTTGTTTGGCTTTTTCAATACTATTTTTATCAGGTTCCATAACGTACAATTTGTACTTAGTACCCATACTATGCGTATAGTCCATAGAACCACTTCCAGTAACCGCAATACTTTCTATTTTCCAAGAAGGCATTTTATCCAATTGGTATTTGATAATTGAAGTAATTTCTTCTGAAGACAAATCTGTTGTAAAACTTTTATCCAAAGCATTTAAAATACTATTGTATTTGCTTATTAGTATATGAGATTTTGTCATTTTTTCAAATATTGCTGTAATAACTTGTTGTTGATTCGCTCCACGATGATGATCTCCAGTTGTATAAGCAAAACGTTCTCTTGCATAAGCCAAAGCTTCTGCACCTCCAAAATGATTCCATCCCTTATTTACATACACTTTTTTATTAGTCCAAGCTTGAAAAGATTTATCCGAATAAATATCAATCCCACCAATCACATCTACTAGTTTTACAACCGTATTAAAATTTACTCTCACATAATGGGAAATATCAATTGCATACAAGTTCTCTAAAGTTTCAATACTTTTTTCAATTCCGTAAATGCCTGCGTGTGTTAATTTATCTTTTAATCCTGTAGTTCCTGCAAGTTGTACATAATAATCTCTTGGGGTATTTAGAAGTAAAATATGATGCGTAACTGGATTTACAATCACAAGTTGGTTGACGTCACTTCTACCTCTTACACTATCAACATTTCCCCATTTATCGATTCCACTTATATACAAAATGAAAGGTTGTGTAAGAAGTTCTAGTTCCTTCTTATTTTCTTCATCTTCAATATGAGCTTTTATTTGAATCTCAAAAGAATATATAGATTTTACTTTTTCAAAAAAATCTTCAATTTCGTCTTTAGCAATCGTAATATAACTTTCCTCTAAAACAATTGCATCTACACTTCCGTCGAAAAGAGATTCTATTAAACCACCAAATTCTTCTTTTAACATTTCATTGAATGTTATTTGTTTGTTCAATTCTTGTTTTATTTTTTCATAGTATTCATTATCCAAAAAAAGAATATTTTTATCTTTTAAATCCATTAAGTTATTATAACGATCATTATTTAATGTTAGCACAGAATAAGAAAGAATATCGTAGTCTACTTTTGTATTAACAATAAACGAATTCATTTTAAAAAGGTAATAAGAACCCAAAACAAAAATTATAGAAAACAAACAAAGAAAAAAGACACTTAGAATTTGAACGAATTTCCGTTTTTTGTAAAGTAAATAAAATAGAAAAAAATTTACCAAAACAATTCCAATAATCCCACTCAACAAATATTTTGTAGGTATAATATTTATTTTAGATAAAAAATAAGTAAATACTAAAAAACTTCCTATCCAAAAACAGGTAAATAAAATTTTTATGAATAAAGTTAACAATTGTAACTTATTATTTTTCATGACAACGAACTCCTTTCTTTCCTATGATGGTTTTTCAACAAGTTTTTATAATAATTAAAATGATCGTTTTTCCAAAATAAACAGAATAGTATTAGATTAGGAATAAATAATGCTACTATAAGATTCCATAAGAATTCCATAATTATAGTAGAGAAAACAAAGATGTTGGCTATAAAATAGGTAAATCCTATGATTAATAAAAATAAGAAAAAATACGCTACTGTTTCAATAAGATAATTTCCATACTTTCGTTGGAACAATTTTGCATAAACAAATTTTGGATAACTAAAAATCCATAAAACAAGACTACTAATTAACGTTCCCATAAAAACACCTGTTAAACCAAATCTTTTTACTAAAAGAATACTAACTACAATATTTAAAAAAGATTCAATGATAGGAACAAAACGGTCTTCATATAAAATTCCAGCAGCTTCTTTAAAAACAGAATAGGTATATCTAGAACATCTTTGAAAATGATTTAAAGTCAAAACAACTAAAACCGAAAAAGGAAGCAAATAAATGGCTCCAATCCACAAAGTTACAAAACTATCCATTATAATAAATAGACAAACACTTGTAAAAGTAGAAATCCAAAAATTTAAAAAACGAATTCTTTTAAACACTAAAAAATGTTTCTCTTTTGTTTCGGTAACTAATAAATTTCCAATACTAGCGGTTGTTTCTTTAATAACTTGCATAAATATTTTTTGAACTGCGTCAATGATTAAATGATAATTAGAATACAATCCTACAGTAACAAGTCCTAAAAATTTTGAGATAATAATATTATCCGTACCAAAAACAATGAATCCGCCAATTTGATGAAAAAAAGATGCTTTTACTTTTTTAAATATATCCTTTTCTAATGATTTAGAGAGTGGCTCTACTTTTTTTTCTTTTAAATAAGGATAGAGTTTATTTGCGAGAAACGTAATAGCTAGATTTTCTAAAACTCGCATTGTTATTTTTATTTCCAAATACAAATAATAATTTTTTGTTAAGAATAAAAATAAAAGCTGTATACCATTTAAAAGAATAGTATAAAAAATATGAACAATCTGAATAAGATAATTTTTTTGCTGTGCGTATAAAATACTTCTTTTGTAAGACAACAAATAGGAACAAATTGTATCCAATAAAAATAATAAATAAACTATATAGATATTTACATTTATATTAATTTCCCCAACAATTGATGGCAGAAAAAACAAAATTCCTATTCCTATAAAAAAAACGATTCCCGCAATACAACGATAACTTTTTTTATAAAAACGCATCAAAGATTTTATAGTCTTAATATCTTCTTGAGCAATAGGCTTATAAAGATTATAAATTATTGCACTTCCTATTCCCATTTCAACAATAGACATCATAGACAAAATATTTGTAAATAACCCATTTAATCCTAAATATTCACTTCCAAGTATTTTTAAAAAAACGGCTTGTGCAACGAATCCAATCAAAACAGAAATAATGTTAGATCCTAAAGAGGCCATTCCATTTTTCATAGAGTTTTTGGTACGCATAACTACGTTTCCTTTCCATCAAAAATTATTTTCCAAAGTTGACCTACATTTTCAATGGAAAATTTTTTCACTTGTTTTTTAACTATTTCCGACATCTCTTTTCTTATGTCCTCATTTTCTGCTAAAAAATGCATCGCATCCGCCAACTGAGTGACATTGTTTTTCTCAACTAAAATTCCACAACGCTTATTTTCAAATATTTCAGTAATAGATGGCAAATCAAAACTTATCACTGGCAACCCAAAAGACATCGCTTCTGTAACAACCATTCCCCATCCTTCCCACAAAGAAGTCATTACATATAAAGAAGAATTCAAATAATATTTAGAAACATCATTCGTTTTTTCTGTTAAAAAAATTCGATTTTGTAAATGATAATTTGCTATTAATTTTTGATAATTTTCTTTTTCCTCTCCTTCTCCCACAATGTATAAATTCCATGTATCATTTGTTTTTGAAAAAATTGAAAAAGCTTCTATTAACTTGTCAAAGCCTTTTACAAAAGTATATCTTCCAACGGCTAGAAAATTTGGCTTTGTTAAATCACTTACAAGAGTAGAACAAAAACTGTTAGGATTTGGAATAACCTGAGGGGTAAAATGAAATTCTTTTTTCATTTGGAGTTGGTCATCTTTTGTTTGAACCACATAGAAATCAATATGAGAGAAAAGATAGGAGATAAAAGAATTTTGATAGTAAAGACGATGAGCTTTTGTTTGAAAATAAGAAGCAAAAGTACTGTGTTGCCAAGCAATCACTTTTATATTTTTTAAATTAGGTTTTAGTACAGCTAGTATACTAAAATATTCACTTGCAACGCCAATTATAAAATCATAAGAATTTTTTGTGATGGTCTGTACTAATATTTTTTTGTCTAAAAAATTACAATGCATACTTTTTAAAAATCTTACATTGTGCTTTAAAAATCCATATTTTGAATTCCATTTACATATTATTTTATATATTTTTCTCGTAATTCGATTCCAAAAACAATTGTAAGAATCCAAAAATTGAATCTTTATTTTTTTATTCAACTGATAGAGCGAATAATCTATTTTTTTATGCCGATCAGTAAGCAAAAAAGAAACTTCATAATTTTGTTGCACCAAATAATTGGCAAGTGTTGTAACAACTCTTTGCTCTCCTCCTAAAGTAAAAGGAGAATTCATAAAAAAACAAACCTTTTTCATTCTACCACTTCCTATTTATTTTTAATAATCCTCCCAGATACACTAGTGCTTCTTTTGTATTGTAATTTACAAATCCCCCTGCTGGAGTAAAGGTAAGTTCCCCAAAATAGATTTTTCCCTTTATATTATATAAATCAACTCGTAC
This sequence comes from uncultured Mycoplasmatota bacterium, assembly GCA_947574215.1. Taxonomy (GTDB): domain Bacteria; phylum Bacillota_I; class Bacilli_A; order RF39; family UBA660; genus MGBC108787. Next base: position 14,786 of record CANPIX010000012.1, read on the forward strand.
AAAAGCAAATTCTTTGGATAGGTCCTCTGCAATATGGATCATTTCTTTTAAATTTTCTGGTTTTGGAATTATTAAATTCGAACGATACTTCGATAAGCTATAATCTAAATAATTCCAATTAGTATCGTAATAATCCAATTTTAAAGATTTTTCTCTATCCGAGCAAACCAAAATACAATGTACTTCTCCATCAAAACAATAAAATTTATAATCGATTGGCATTGCATTTTTTGAATCTTCTAAATATTCTTCTGCAAAAATTTTGGGTTTAATAAAGGAATAATGGTATTCCAAATTATTTTTAGCAAAATTTTGTTTCAAAGCTTGCGTAAGGGCTTTTTTACACAAAGAAATATCATTTTCCTGATTCTCCAAAAAAAGAAATACATTTCCACATCCATTGTTCGGTTTTAAAACAAACCTTTTTGGTAATGTATGAAAATCAATTTCATCAAAATGACCATAAACTCCATAAATTTTTGGCAATATCTTTTCATACCCTTTTTTTATAATGAATTCTCGAACCGCAATTTTATCCGCTAAAATTCCATATTTTTTTTCTTTACGATATTGAAACACAATCAACCAATGAATTTTTTCATTAAAATCTATTGGATTATTCAAATTCAAACTTTTTTTCATTCTATGTTTGTAAATAAGTTTATGAGCCAACGTTGGTGGAAGAAACCAAAAAAGTTCTTTAATTATTTTTTTGCACCATTTCTTCATAAAATGATTCTCCTTCCAATTTTTTTTCATATTCTTTGGTTTTTTTTTCTAAACGTTTACACGAACTAGGTTTTAAAAAATAAATACATTGTTTTAAAAAAGGAACTTTTCGAAACACTTTTTTATAAAAATACTTTAAATAAATTTTTCCTGAAATTTTATTGTATTGTTTTAATAAATTTACACTATAATGAAAATGTTTTCTATCCTCTAAGCTACTATAAAACAATTGAAGATAATTGTTGTAATAAATTTCCTTTTCATTATACTTTTCTATTTCTTCATGAAATTTTGTAAAAAACATATTTTTTGTCTCCAACATTTTTTCAAAATTAGGAACATTGTTTTTATCGTCTGTGCATTTAACAACCAAAAATTCATTTAACGGAATAGCTTTACCAAAAGAAAAAAAACGTAACATATATTCTATATCTTGATGGCGAACAAAATTCTCATCAAAAAGCCCATTTTTTAAGATGGCTTCTTTTCGAAAAAAAAGATTACTTCCTGTTCCAAATATATTTCTCTGATTTAAAAGTTCTTGCTTCACATCTTTGTGTGAAGTAGCTTGAATTTTTTTTATAAATTTATTATTTTGTCTATACAAAACCGCAGTATAAGCACAATCGTACTCTCGATTTTTTTCTAATAGATCAACCAATTTTTGAAGACGATTGGGTAAAAAATAATCGTCATCATCTAAAAAAGTAATGTAATCCCCAGTTGCTTGTTTTATCCCTGTGTTTCTTGCCACTGCTCCATTCTGATTTTTTTTATGTGTTAAATATACTATGGATTTATTAAGAATATAATTTTTTAATTTCTTTTCATTTTCCCTTCGATAAGTGGAATTTTCATCATTATCGTCTACAATAATAATTTCTATATTTTTATAATTTTGAGCCAAGACGCTATGAATAGCTCGCACTAAACTATCCGCTCTTTTATACGTTGGGATGATTACCGTAACTTTTTTCATGATTTCACCTATTTGTTTTTTATTAAATATTTACTATTATAGCACAAAACGAACAAATACATAAAGTATTCATAAGAATACGCTTCTGTTAACATCATAACAAGAAAAACAAACATCGTAACAGATAGAATTTTAGAAACATCATGTTTTTTATATTTATACAATTCTTTAAAAGATGTAAATGCTATAAGAATTATACTAATACTTCCAATAATTCCCGTTTTATATAGAATCTCTAAAAATTGATTGTGAGCATGATAAGATTGTAAAAAATGCGTTTTACTTAGCCTATACAAGCGATCTTCAATTCCATATCCCAAGAAAGGCTGTTCTTGTATAAAACCGATAACATAATCCCAAATATAGACTCTTCCTGTTAAAGTTACATCTCGATGAAAAACATTTACAATAAGAGAAGAAAATAAATTTTGAATTTTAAACACAACAATGGAAAAAAATAAAAAAATAGAAGTAAAAACATACGTTTTTATATTGAAAAAAGAACATTTTTTTAACAATGGTTTTACTAAAGAAAAAATACTAATTAGTAAAATTCCCACTAAAGAAGTGCTACTATCTACTAACAATAAAGAAAAACAGGAAATAAAAAGCAAAATATAATTTCTTAATGTCAATTTTCCTTTTTTATAAAAAGAATGTACATAACTTACAGCAATAGCAGGCAAAATAAATAATATATGTATGTTTTTATATCCTAAAAGCCAATTGTCTCTATACCCACTAGCATCCAAATACATTCCATTTGGATACATTAAAATACTAACAAAATTAAGAAGTATCAATGAGTAAAGTAAAAATTCTAAGGCTTCCAATAAAGAATCTATATGCGTTTTCATTCCTAAGTCTATTATTAGAGATAAAGTTAAAACTTGAACAATCGTAGAAATACAACTTGAAATATCTCCATTATTAATTAAAGTAGAAAATAATAAAATGATTAAATAAAGCACAATAAAATAAATAATTTTAGACACTTTATTTTTTTTTAAGCTTAATCCTACAACAAAAAGAAAAGCAACATAAGGAAAATAATTATAAATTAAATTGATTGTTGGAAAAAACACTCCTAATGATCTAGGTTTAAAAAAAGAAAATAAAAGTATAAAATACAATAAAATCCATTTCCAATTTTTTTTCTTACTAACATCTGTCCCCATTTTTATTCCTCACTTTTCTAAGAATTGTAACTAAAACTTCCCGTAAATAAATTTTTTAAAGCTTTAAAAAACGACATATTTTTTTTGTACTCTTGGTGTTTTCGTATTGCAAAATCAAAATTAAATAAAAAATATAAATATTTATGCATTCTTTTAAAAGAAGCTCCTTTTGCCAATAAAAATGCATCATTCATTCCTTGGTACCATGTAGAAGGTCTTTTATTTTCAATTTGGCATAAAACATAAGCATCACTTGCGATGTTCAAACCTCTTTTTAAACAATCCGATACAAAAATATTTTCTTCTCCTAAAATATATTTTCCAGATCCTGTTCCAAAATCTTCATCAAATCGAAAAGACTGTATTGAGCGGAAACGAAAAGTCAAAGATACTGAAGAAGCTCGAAAAAGATTTATTTGATTTAGTTTTTTGCCTATTTTTTTATTGAGTTTTCCATTTGGTTTTCGAATATTAAAAACAATTCCGTCTGAATTATTTTTCAAATAAGCTTCGGAGACTTTTTTAGGATAATCTTCAAAAAAATGAATATCGTCATCAGTAAAAATTATTATATCTGTGTTTGGATCCACAAACTGAAGCGCTTTGTTTCTACTTTTGCTAATCCCTCTTTCTGGACTTGAAATAATTTTTACAACATGTTCATCTATTTTTATTTCTTCATAAGACTCCAAACTACATTTACATTGATTTATAAAAATAGCATCTGTTTTTAAATTCATTTCTTTGTATAATTTTCTTATGTTTTTATTATACATTGTTGCTACTAACACTTCAATTTTCATATTTACCCCATCCAAATCATCCTCTATAATTTTCTTTGTTTTTACGTTTGTAAATTCTCTTTTTTATGGCATGATAAGCGTAACCAACAAAACAGTAGCAAGATTTAATAAATGAAAGATTTTCTATATTACGGTACAAATACCAGGTTCCTTTCATTGCTTTCCATTTATTACTTGATAAAGAATTAGGTACAACGCGATAATAAGACAAAACTTTAGGAATTCCATAACAAGAAAAACCATTTTTCAATAGTTTGCACCATAAAGCCGCATCTTGTCTCCTTCTAAGATTTTCCATAGCCAAAATTTCTATTCCAACCATTTCTTTATTAATCATAACACCTACTGTTTGTATAATTGTGTTTCTTAAATAATAATTGTAAGTTATTTTTTTCGGCATTCTTATAACTTTATTTAAAGAATTTCCATTTTTATCTATTTTTTCATAATCTGTACAAGTAAAAGCGTAATTATTATCTTTCATAAATTGAACTTGGTATTCTAATTTTTCAAATGCCCAAATATCATCTGCATCCAAATAAGCGATAAACTTTCCCTTTGCTTTTGCTAAAGCATAATTTCGAGCAATTCCTGCACCACTATTTTTCTTTAATTGATAACATTTTATTCTCTTGTCTCGATTAGCAAATGATTGGGCGATAAAAAAAGATTTATCGGAAGAACAATCATCCACAATAATCATCTCAAAATTACTATAACTTTGTTTTAAAACGCATTCTATTGTCTCAGTTATCCATTTTTCACTATTATACATTGGAGTAATAATAGAAATAAGTTCGTCTTGACCCATATTCATTCAATCCTTTGTATCTTTTCTTTTTTACTACATATATTATAGCAGAATTTTTATTTTTTTCCCATAAAAAATGAGCAATATCTATTCTGCTCCATCCTTTTTAAAAACTTGAACAATTGTTTTCCCAATAATATCCAAATCCTTTTTTAAATTAAAATGAATACTATAATCTTTTTCAAGCATTAATCTTTTTTGAAAGGTTGTGTTACTTCTTCCACTCACTTGCCAAATTCCTGTTAATCCAGGTTTTGTGGAAGTGATGATTTTAAAATACTCTCCCATATCTTCTTTTTCATAAGGTAAATAAGGGCGATTGCCTACCAAACTCATATTTCCCAATAAAACATTTATAAACTGAGGAACTTCATCTAAAGAAGTTTTTCGTAAAAAACGCCCCACTTTTGTAATTCTAGGATCATTTTTTACTTTTTTATTAATGTAATATTCATTACGAAAGGAAGGATTTGTACGCATTAATTCAATCAAAACTTCATCCGCATTCGGAACCATAGTTCTAAACTTATACATAAAGAACAACTTACCATTCTTTCCTATTCTTTGTTGTTTATAAAAAATACTATGATAGTCTCTATTGTAAATAGAGACTGCTTTTATTATAAAAGCAATAGGAACCATCAAAAGAATACCAAATAACCCAAATAGAATATCAAATCCACGCTTTAATTTGACATAAATAATTTTATTGGTCACGGTATCTACTTTTAAAGACTCACTCAACATCACACTATTCGTATTCATAACTTTCTCCTTCAAACAAATTTTTATCCCCTGTTAGCAACATTATAAATCATTTTTTTAAAATTTGCCATTAGTATATCATAAAATTTACAAATGTCTACAAAAAATAAGCAAAACATGCTATTTTTAACTACCAATTTATGGATGTCTCTTTTTTGAATTCGATTTTTTTCCCTTTTCTTTATTCTTTTCTTTTTTATAGTCTCTAATTGTTTTCATTATATCAAATTCTTTGGAATTTGCATTTTTAAGATCTGGAAATGCCTCTAATAATCTCTTAGGATATCTTCTAAATTTTTCAACCTTTTCTCTTATAATTTTTTCAAGCATACCTGGAAGTTTAGCCAATTTCTCATTTTTTAATTCCTCACATATAATAAGACGATTTCTAAGGTTGTATGCAATCATAAACGAATAAATAAAATCAGCAAGAAAAATAAATAATAAACCATACGCGATTATTTTTATACCTAAGGGTGAAAAACAGTTTAATACTTTTGTAACAATTTCATTTCCTGTATAAATAATCACCAAAGATCCAAAACCAAATAACAAAGAATTAAATAAGAAAATACGGCCATGAATATTAAATTTTTCGTCCGAATAATCCCACCATTTATTGTGAAAAATTTTCTCTAACACAAAACTTGTAATGTATTCAATCGCAGAAGTAAGAATAGCTCCTAACACAAAAACAATAACAGGATCTTCTTTGAATCTTAAAAGCAAAAACAAAATAAATAAACTTCCTACCCCATAAATCGGACAATACGGTCCACACAAAAATCCACGATTTACTAATTTTTTTTGCTTAATACTTGAACAAACAATTTCACAAATATAACCCGCAAAACTATACAGCATAAAAACTAAAAACAAATATGGAAAATCCATTTGCATATGCATCTCACCTATTTTTAGTATAACATGTATAAACTTTCTTGTAAATTGGCATAAAAAAATTACATGTACGTATACTTTAAGTAAGTTGGAGGGATTTAAATGATAAATAAACAAGGGTTATGGTTCGTAACCTTATTCAGTTTAATATTAGTATTAGGAATTTACTACGTTACGGTTAAAGACGACAAAAACATACTGGCAACAGCAGTAAGTGGATCAGAAAATAAGGAAGCCGAAGTTGTACAAAGCAATGAAAGCAGTATTTTGGTATCCCTTCGTGTAAAAGACGAAGAAGAAATGCTTCAAGAAATGGAAAGTTTACAAACAATACTTTTAGACAGCGAAGCAAGTTTACAAGAAAAAAATGACGCTTACAATTCATTACAAACTCTAAATGCAAACAAAGGACATGAAGAAAGTTTAGAAAAAAAAATAAAAGAGAAATTTAATTTAGAAAGTTTCATAAAAATTAAAAATGACCAAATAAGTATCACAATTGCTAGTAAAGAACATAATAATACATTAGCAAATAATATAATAAGAACTATACAGGAAGAATTTGATACAAAAATGTATATTGTCGTAAAATTTCAAGGATAAACCCTAATTTCTAGGCATATTCTCTCACTTAAATTTTTATACTTCATAAAATACAATAGATTTAAGTATAAAAGAAAGTGAGGAGGCTCATGAAAAAAAGCATTTTAACGTCAAGAGAACAAGAAGTTTTCGAATTGCTCGTTTTAAATAAATCAACTAAAGAAATAGCAGAATTTTTGGGAATAAGTGAAAAAACCGTACGAAACCATATTTCCAACGCTATGCAAAAACTAGGAGTAAAAGGACGCGCACAAGCGGTAGTTGAATTAATAAAACTTGGAGAAATTACAATTTAAAAAGAAAAATCATGCTCATCTTTAAAGATGAGATTTTTTTATTTTTTTGGTATAAAACTCTATTAAAAAAATAAAATATATTAGGTGATTTATCATGTTAAAAAAAGGGATTATTAAACGAATAACGATTTCTTCTTTAGCTCTTCTTATCTTACTTATTACCTATTTTTTTCCTACCAAAAATGAAACAGAATTTCCACAAACTTTAAGTTATAGTGATGTAAAAACAAGTGCAATCTATGTTCTGGATAAAAACCAATTTGTCAGTCGAATCAATATGAAAATAAATAATAGCGAAACAATAGAACAAGCGAAAGAAATCCTTAGCCTTTTAACAATTAAAAGTAAAGAAAGTGAATATTTACCTACTGATTTCTATGGTCTTTTACCGGTCGGAACAAATATCCTAGACATTTCTTTTGATAAAGGATTGTTAAAAGTAGATTTTTCAAAAGAATTGTTAAATACTACGAAAGAATTAGAACGAAAAATGATTGAAGCCATTGTATACTCATTATTGGAATTAAACGAAATTGAAAACATTTTAATTTTTGTTGAAGGAAATCAACTTCAAGAACTACCCTATAGTAAAGAAAAACTTCCACCTATATTGAATAAAGATTTTGGAATTAACAAAGTATACGATATTGATAGCATCAAAAATACCACCAAAACAACAATATATTATGGTAGTAAACTAAATAATTATTTTTATTATGTCCCTGTTACTTATGTAGAAAACAATCCTCAAGAAAAAATAGAAGTTATTATAGAAAAGTTAAAAACATCTCCTTTGTATGAATCACAATTAATGAGCTACTTGCATGCAAATGCAGAAATGACAAATTACGAAATATTAGAGCAAGAAATTAAACTAAGTTTTAACAATTATCTCCTTGATGATTTAACAAATGGAAATATTTTAGAAGAAGTAAAATATACGATATTTTTGTCTATTAGAGACACATATGGCATAAGTAAAGTGGAATTTAAAGTAGAAAATGATAGTCAAAACGTAAATTTTGTTATAAATTCACTTGAATAATACAAAATAGTATTATATAATCAATATGTCCTAGCTTGAGAATGTCCCGGTAGCTCAGCTGGATAGAGCATACGCCTTCTAAGCGTACGGTCATGTGTTCGAATCACATCCGGGACACCAGATTGATACCAAACTCGAACTTCGAGTTAAAATAGCAAACGGCTTGTCAAAAAGTCGTTTTTATGTTATTATGAATATGTCAAGGGAACTTGCATAAAATAAAAAGGAACATTCAATATGCCGATGTTGAGTGTTGCCATTTAATTAGGTACCACCTAAATCATTGGATGAGTTAGGTGGATTTCTTTTATATTAGAGTTATAAATAACAATAATAGTAAAAGGAAGATAATAATTACTAGAGCAAAGATTAGCAAATCTTTATTGTTCATTGTATCGCCTTCTTTATGAAGTTTGGCTCCACCCAACTTATTAAATATTCCTAAAACGATTGTAGCAAACATTAGTTTTGTTAACAAGAATTTTTTATTAAATTTTGATAATTTGATAAAACATTATTTTTCTAAAAACGAAAAAAATAAAGCACTTTTTTAAGCACTTTATTTTTCTTCAACTTTAATTACTTCTTTATTTTTGTAATTACCACACTTAGTACAAGCACGATGTGGACGAATTGCTGCCCCACATTTACTACATTTTTCTATAGCTCCTACTTCTTTTTTCAAGTGTGTACGACGCATTCTCTTTTTTGTTTTACTAGTTCTTCTAAAGGGAACAGCAAACCTTTGAATGTCTAATTGTAACATAGTCTTCATTCCTTTCCTTTATCAAGTAGCTCTGTTAATTTTTCGAGCCTTGGATCTATTTTTTCTTTCTCATTTTGAGTCAGTTCCCAACCACATCCTTGTAATTTCAAATCATTTGAATTTACATTGGTGGCACGTATAGGAATTTCCAATACAATATTTTCCCATAAAATCTCACTAATATCAAGAGTATTTTTACTTTTTTCATAAAAACCACCACAAGTTTCTTGTAAATTTTCGATTTTTTCATCTAAGGAACAAAAAAATGGATACTCTATTGGATCTAAAGTGATGGCATCTTCTAATAAAAATATACCATTGACTTCTAAATTAAGTACTAAATTCTTTTCATAATCGTAATTAATAAAACCTTTTACATGCACATTTTTTAATGAAAGAATATTTGCACTTTTGTAAAGCTCTTTTTTTAAATCAATAGAGGCATCTATTTCTAAACCTATATTAGGAATTTTATTTAAATCAATAATCACTTTTTTTCACCTATACTAATTATACAATAAAATCTTTGACCTTACAATCTTCTTTATTTTTTATGCATTATTATGTTAAACTATGACAAAAGGAGAATTTATATGGAGCGTATTGGTATTATTTGTGAATACAATCCTTTTCACAATGGACATATGTATCATTTAGAAAAAATCAAAGAAATGTTTCCTGATTCCATTATTATTTTAGTGTTAAATGGATATTTTTTAGAGCGAGGAGAAGTTAGTATTTTAACAAAAGAAGAAAAAACAAAACTTGCCTTATTACATGGTATAGATATCGTTCTAGAACTTCCTGTACTCTTTGGCACTCAATCCGCCGACCATTTTGCAGAAGCTTCTCTTACTATCTTAAATCATTTTAAAATTAATAAGTTCATATTTGGCAGTGAATTAAATAATGTATGTGTATTAAAAGAAATAGTGAATAAAATTACCAGTCCTATTTATCAAGAAGAGGTAAAAAAGCTATTAAAAACCGGATTAAACTATCCAACGGCTTTATCAAAAGCAATTAGAACTGATGTCGATTTTAATCATCCAAACGATTTACTAGCTATTTCCTACTTAAAAACGATAGAAGAAAAAAAATTTGCTATTACTCCTATATCAATAAAAAGAACAAGCAATTATCACGATTTAGAAAGTAATAATAAAATTATTAGTGCCTCAAACATTAGAAATAAATATAAACAAAAAGAAAATATTGATACTTACTTACCAAAAGAAAGTAAACAGGCTCTCTTAACGTTCAACGAAACATTATATTTTCAATTATTAAAAACAAAAATACTTACGACACCCCATTTAGAACAATTCTTAACAGTAGACGAAGGAATTGAAAAACGCCTTCAAAAAGGAATGGAAAAGAGTGTTAATTTAGAAGAATTTATAAAAAATGTAAAAACAAAAAGATACACATACAATAAAATTAATCGTATGTGTATCCATATTCTATTGGGAATACGTAAAATAGAAAAGAATAACACTCTTTCTTATATCAAAATATTAGGGTTTAGTAAAAAAGGAAAAGAATATTTAAATTCTATCAATGAAAAACTAACTATCTCCACAAAAGTTGATAAGAATTCTTTACAATACCAAAGAGAACTTAAAGCTTCTCAAATTTTTGATATCCTAAACAATACAAATACTCATTTTTTTGAACTTCAAAATAAACCCATTACAAAAATGTAAATCTATTCTTTTTTAGCTAAATTTCTTCGAAATTCTATAGAAGTTAATCCTTCATAATTATTTTGTTCTTTTAATATAAAAGTTTTTAATTCATGCACCAATGGAAAATTTTTTAATATAGGCTTTTCTCCGTTTACTAAACATTTCTTCATATCATTTAAATACATATTATTCTCTTTCATTTCTTGAATATAAGTATCCATAGTAATTTCAATAAAAGCTTCTATAACGGAAAAATGAAATACATCATCCTGCCCCATTTCTTTATAAGTTAAAAGCAATTTTTCCAAACGACTCTTTATTTCTAAGTATTCTTCTAAGAGAATACTTTTTTCTTGTAAAGCAAACAAAAAACGATTGTGATGAGGTGAAAACTGATAAAATCTCGCAAAAAATTGTGATAATTCACTTAAATAAAATTTTAAATTTAAAAAATAAATCTCTTTAGAAGTTAAAAAAATATTTTTCATAATTGCCCAATTTAGATACAATATTTTTTCATAAATTGTATTGTATACCTTTTTTGCATTTTCTAACTTTGCATTCTCTATTAAAAATTCTTCTTTATACTGATGAAATAATAATTCAAAATCCATAAGATCACTTAACCTTTACATAATTCAATTCGTTTTCTAATTCTTTTAACTCCTCAAGACAATAAAATTCTTTTTGAAACACTTCCTTTATAGTATTTCTATTTTTCAAACTATATTTTCGAGGTATAATACAAAAATAATTATTTTTCTTAATTATTTTTATTTTTTCTTTTCTCAAATTTTGATAAATAATATTCGTACTGTTTTGATGTTCTTTCTCACTTCTTTTTGGAAATAGAATTTCATAAGTGAATGTCTCATTATTAAAAACAATTCTCAAGTCACTTCGAAAATATAATTTTTTTTCCTCTAATTCTTCTTTTAATTCTTCTAATACTTCTTTCATAAGTCACCTCATAAATAATATCCTCTATAATAAAAGAAAATTTAAAAAATAACAAGTTCTATTTTTGACAAAAAGGACAATAATACGTACTTCGCCCATTTATTTTTTCATTCTCTATTTTAGTTCCACAAACTTTGCATTCTTCTCTTTCTCTTTTGTGTACCATTAATTCTTGTTGAAATCTTCCTGTAACCCCTAAACTAGAAGTGTAACTTTTAATTGTCGTACCGCCTAATTTTATTGCTTTTTCAATTACAAGAAAAGAACACCGAACTATTTTTTCTGCTTCTTCTTTGGTAATTTCACTCCCCTTTTTCGTTGGATTCAACTTTGCTGCAAATAAAACTTCATTAGCGTAAATATTTCCTAAACCGCTAATAATGGTTTGATCAAGTAAAAGAGTTTTTATTGCAATAGTTTTGTTTTTGAATTTGTCTAAAAGATATTGAGCGTTTAATTCTTTTTCTCCTGGTTCATACCCTTGTTTTTTAATAGATGGATTATTCACTAAATCTTCTTTTTTAATGAGTTCCATTCGTCCAAATTTTCTTGTATCGTGATAACGAAGATCAGTTTCATCTAAAAATGAAAAAACGACGTGTTCGTGTTTGACAATCTCTTCACTACTCTTTTTTAAAAAAAATTTTCCTTCCATACGTAAATGAGATAACAAATAATGATTTTCTAGTTCAAAAATTAACCATTTTCCTCTTCTTTTAATATCAATAAATTGATTCCCTTTTAGTACTTTTTTAAATTCTTCCCGATTCGAAACAATTATTTTTTCATACAATATTTTAACTTCTTTAATTCTTTTATAAAGAATTTGTTTTTTTAAAGTATTTCGTACGGTTTCCACCTCTGCTATTTCTGGCATAAATTCTCCTTTTCTATTTCTTATTTAAATATTCTTCTAAAGTTAAATTATTATCCATAATTTCATGAGCAATTTTTTTAGAATGGACATAACGAATATGCCATGGTTCATAATTATATTTGGTAATTTCTTCTTTTCCTTTCGGATAACGTAAAATAAAACCAAAATCAGAGCAATATTTTTCTAAAAAGTAATAAAATTCTGTAAGTCTTTCGTCAAATCCAGACAACCATTCTTCATTCATTTTTAAACAAACATCAATTGAAAGACCTAACTCATGTTCACTAAATCTTGGCTGAGCAACATACTTACTCGCATACTCTATCCCTTCTTTTTCTAGAATAGCATTATAAATTGTTTCTTGCATTTCTTTTGCCCTATAAGCACTTTCTATCTCAGCATCATACCCATTTTCCTTTAAAAATTTTTGGAAATTCACCCAAGCTTCACAAGTTTTTCTCTCTAAATTACTGTCAAAAGTACAATTTGGATACTTTGAATGATACTCAATTATTTTAAAATTTTTAGAATATTTTATGGGATTCTCTCGATTAACTAAAGTTAAATACTTACGAGTAGATGAAATAAGCCAATCAAATAGGAAATTCTCTTTTTCTATTTCTGGATGAAATTGAACTCCTAAAAGTAAACATCCATTTTCTCTATATTCAATTGCTTCTAAAACTTCATCCATAGCTTTAGCACTTATTATTGTATCCTTAGAAACTCTCGAAATACCCATACTATGCAAACTCACAACATTCATTTCTTCTTTTTTAAATATTTCATAAAGAAGGCTATTTTTCTCTATTTTTATTTTGTGTCTCGCAGACAGTATGGAATTGTTTTCTTTGGTCACAATATGAAAATGGCAGTTTTCATCTTCTAATTTTTTCAAATAAGGTTTATTTTCTTTATATAAATTATACGTTTCTTTTAATGATTTTGCTTTGTTATTTCCTTGATCTTCTAATAAATTTAAAAATGTTGCCAAGACTTGAACCCCTAAACAAATTCCTAAAAACGGTTTTTGATTTTTTATAGCATCCAAAAGAATGGGATAATAATCAAATAAAATTTGGTTCCCACCAGGCCAAACATATCCATCACAAATTCCAGTATATAAAGAAGGATCTTCCAAAATGCCAATAGGAATTCCACCACTTTCTTTAATTTTTTCACTATACATTCTAACAAAATTTGTGCGATCTTGGTAAGGATCTACTTCATGACTACTTATTGTTGGAACAATACCAATAATAGGTTTTTTATAAAACATAAAATTCTCCTTTTCTATTTTGTCTCGTACCAATCACGGCCATAATCACTACTTACTTTTAATGGAACGGATAATTCTATGGCTTTCGTCATTTTTTCTGTAACAATTTTGGTAACTAAATCTTTTTCCTTTTCTACTAAGTCAATAATAAGCTCATCATGAACTTGGATAACCAATTTACTTTTTATAGAAAGACGTTTAAATTCTTCATCAATGGCAATCATAGCTTTTTTAATAATATCCGCACTCGTTCCTTGAATTGGCGTATTAAGAGCGATTCTTTCTCCCGCTTGCCTTACCATATAATTAGCAGAATTTAACTCATCAATCACTCGTTTACGATGGAAAAGCGTTCGTACACTGCCATCCTTATAAGCAGACACGACAATATTATCCATATATTTTTTTACGCCAGGATAAAGTTCATAATATTTTTCAATAAATTGTTTGGCATCTCGCTGGCTAATTTCTAAATTTTCTCCTAATCCAAAACCACTAATTCCATAAACGATACCAAAAATAACCGCTTTAGCAGTGGAACGCATTTCTTTTGTTACTGCAATTTCAGGTACCCCATGAATATCTGCAGCCACTTTAGTATGTATATCTCCATCTTTATTAAAGGTATCTATAAGTTCTTGACACTCAGAAACATGAGCAAGAATTCTCAGTTCAATTTGAGAATAATCCGCACTTAAAAAACAATCATTACTTGGTAAAAAAGCTTTTCTTATCTTTCTTCCCCCTTCATCACGAATGGGAATATTTTGAATATTAGGCTCCACCGAAGAGAGTCTTCCTGTTCTCGTTAGCGTTTGTTTAAATATGGTATGGACTTTGCCATCCTCATGAATAAAATTTTCTAAACCTTCCACATACGTAGAATAGATTTTTGTTATATTACGATATTCCAATATTTTAGCAATAACTGGATGACTTCCAAGCAATTTGTGCATCACTTTCGCATCGGTTTTGTACCCTTTTTGAGTTTTTACTCCCCCTGGAAGCCCCAATTTCAAAAACAAAATTTCTCCCAATTGTTTTGTACTTGCAATGTTAAACTCTTCACCAACCAAGTTGTAAATGTCATTAGAAACTCGATCTATTTTAATTTTTAATTCTTCTTTCATATCGTCAAGTATCGCTTTATCAACCACTACACCAGCAATTTCCATATCCGCTAAAACGGAGATAAGAGGCATTTCAATGGTTTTGAAAAGTTCTTCCATTTCTTCACGTTTTAATTGGTTCATAAAACGTTCATACGTTTCATAGATGAACTTACTTTTTAGTAATATGTCTTTTTTCACTTTATCCATTTCATACTTCTTTTTTGCAATCGTTTCTTCGTACAAATCGACATCATAACCGTCTGGTTTCATTAAATACGCAATATCATCTTTAATAGTATAATTTAAAAGATAAGAACAAATCATTAAATCGTATGCCACTTTCGGTGCCTGTACGCCTATTTTTTGTAAAGCTACAATATTTTTCTTTTGGTCAAAAGTATACAAAATCTTTTCATAGAGTAAAGGAATTACTTTTGGAATCATTTCTGGTTTCACATAATAACAATTTTCTTTATCTTGAATAGACATTCCTAAAATTGTACCTAAATGGTAATTGGAATGATCCACTTCAACATAAAAAGATAAAGGATCTTTAAAATCTAAATCTTGAGTCTCTTCAATTTCTATAAAATTTTCTAGTTTTTCCGTTTTTTCTTCTTTATTCATTTTCTTTAAAAAAGAATAAAATTCTAATTCTTCATACAGAGAATACAAAACACCATTTTGCTCTTCTTCTTTTTTATAAAGTAAATCTTCTAAATCTTTTATATCAATAGGAACGTCTTTATAAATGGTTGCAATTTCTTTGCTGATGAAAGCCATTTCTTTATCCATCTCTAATTTTTCTTTGGTTTTTCCTTTAATTTCATCAAGATGCTCGTATAGATTTTCAACCGTTTGATAAGTAGAAAGTAAATGGAGAGCTGTTTTTTCACCTATTCCTTTAACCCCTGGAATATTATCAGAAGAATCTCCTGCTAAAGCTTTTAAATCAATTACATGAATTGGTTCAATATGATATTCCGCAAAAAAAGAAATTGGATTGTAACGAATAAATCCTTTTTGCTTTAAAAGCTTCATATCAACTTGTTCATTCATCAATTGTAATAAATCTTTATCACTTGAAATGATAGTAGCATTAAAACGATCGTCTTCCAAAACCATTTTGGAAAGCGTTCCAATAATGTCATCTGCCTCATATGGCGCTAGTTCAAAATAACGTATCCCCATTCCTTCTAGTATTTTTCTAGCATAAGGCATTTGTCTAATCAAATCTTCGGGAGTTTCTTTTCTTCCATCTTTATAAAAAGCGTATTTTTCTGCTCGAAAATTCTTGCCAATATCAAAGGCAACTGCAATGTATTCTGGATTTTCTTCTTCTATAATTTTATGCATCATTGATGCAAAACCATACAGACCATTTGTTGGAAATCCTTTACTATTTCGCATGATAGTGCCTGTATAGGCTGTTGCATAATAACTACGAAACAATAAGTTGTTTCCATCGACTAAAATTAACTTCTTCATTACATCACCACATATAACTATAAGAACATTATACCATAAAAAAAGTAGCCTCCCTAGAACTTATTCATAACTTATGAAAAGAACCTAGCGATTTTAAGAATTCCATACTACCTTTTGATAAATAGTTTTGATCTAGAGATATAATCCCAAAATCTCGTTTGGAAATTCTTGGTATCACTTCTAATTCAAATAGTTCTTGGTTTATTAATTCTTTTTTTACATATTCTTTAGTTACTACTCCGATACCATAACCAATTTTTGCAAATTCAATTAGTAAATTGGAACTTGCTATTTCCATAACACTATTCAAAAGAACCTCATTTTCTAAACAAAATTTTTCAATAAACTCTCTAGAACTAGAAGGATTTTTTTGCAAAAGTATAGGATAATTTGTTAAATCTTGTAATTTTAATTTTTTATTTAAAAGCGCTTTATACGACTCGTTTACTACAAAAATATCTTGCATTTCTCCTATTTTTGTATATTGAAAATCATCAATTATTTTTGACGGAAATTTTGCTAAAATAAAATCAATTTTTCCTTTTTTCATTTGCACTTTTAAAGCTGTAGTTGGATCTGTACTGATTTCAAATACGATATTGGGATAGGCTGCATGAAAGTCACGGATATAAGGCATTAAATAAGTTTTAGCTAAAGTTGTACTAATTCCAATTCGAATGATACCTGTTAACATTTGATTGTTGGCTTGAATCTTTTTTTCTGCTAGTTCAAAAGAATTAAGTCCGTTTTTGATATCATTTAAAATGATTTCACCTTCTTTAGTTAATAAAACACCTTTTTGAGATCTTATAAAAAGTTTACAATTCAAATATTCTTCCAAATTTTGAATTTGCTTTGTTACTGCAGGTTGGGAAATATGCAATCGCCTACTGGCTTTAGAAATATTTCCAATATTAGCCACTTCATAAAATATTTTCCAAACGTCTAAATTCATTATAACCTCCTATTATGGCTTTTATAAAAATTATATATTTTTATTATAAACGAAATCGTGTTATAGTTCAAGTATAGAGAAGAGGTAGTATAATGGAAAATAAACAAAAATTAAGAGACACGGAATGGATGTATTACACATTGATGGATTACTGTAAAGAAAATAACTTAAAAAACGCATTAGTCGCTTTGCCTTTTGCTAGAGAAGTATATGACAGTATCAAACCAAGAAAAGATGGAGAGCCATATTTAATTCATCCTTTATCGATCACATTAAAAGGAATCGCCCTTGGAATTACAGACGATATAAGTATTTCAACAGAACTTTTACACGATGTAAAAGAAGAAAAACCAGATTGTGATCTAGACAATCTAAACGTTGCAGATCTCATTAAGCAATATACTTATACTTTAACGTATGTACCTATTGATGGATTATCAAAAATCGAATCTCAAAAAATATATTATCATAACATTTTAAAAGCTCTTGTCACAACGAGAACAAAAGGATTAGATCGTGCAGATAATGTTTCCACAATGAGTTGGACATTTGAAAAAGATAAAATAGGAAAATATGACGAAGAAACCTATCGATTTTATCCAGAAGTTTTATGCAAATGGGCAGAAATGGCCTCAACAATAATAGAACAAATTCAAGTTTGGACAATTTATCGCAGTATCTTTACATGTGTTTTTTCAAACGAAAGGTTTCTCGAACAAGAAATTGATGAAGAGGTAAAACGAAATCTATTAAAAATAAGAACTCTATATGAAGAAAGAAGAATTTAAATTTCTTCTTCTTTTATTTTTCTTTTCGTTTTATTAAAACGGTGTCTTGTAATTCTCTTCTTTCCGAAACATGACAAATCATTTTTCTTTCAAAACCATAATTTTCAAATTGATTTATAACTGCATCGTACCATCTAGGGCTCTCTTCAAAATGATAAAAATGAACAAATCCACCTTGCAGTACACCATCCTTTGAAAGATAATCTTCATACTCTTTTAATTTTTGCAAATAGTTGTATCCTTGTTTATTGTCATAAATATAATTATGCATATTAGCAAAGTACATATAATCAAAATGATTACCTTTTAAAAAATCATGAATTCTCCCAAAATCTTCTACACATATTTTTAAAGTAATTTGCTTAAGTTTCTTTTTTAAAAGGTAAAATTCACTTTTTTGTAAAAATAAATTCCCTGGGATGGTAACTTTTTCAAATATTTTAAAATCATTACAATCTAATTTACCAGTATACATAAGGCGATGAAAAGAAGTAGATGAGTAATTTTCATACAAACCAGTCCAATAATTTAATGATTCATAGGGTAGTTCTACCTTTAATCGATCAAAATATTTTTTAGAAAAATATTCATCCATATCTAATGAATAAAAATAACTTATATACTCTTCATACTCTAATTCTAAAATTCCAGCAATTTGTAAAAATAAATAATGAAAATTTAAAGCATTAATATCAAAAACAAATATTTTTCTAAAACATAAACATATAGCATTAAACAGTGAAGCAGAAGAACCTAAAAGTCCAAAAAAACTAGTATTCTTTGTCATCGTTTTCTTAAATAATTCTTTATGATTTATGTCAATCAAATTAAATATTTTAGAATAATGCTTATAGTCACTACCATCTATAAAATCTGAATTTTCTATTATCTCTAAAGAAGCTTTTAAATCTTTTTTCCAGTTTAAGTTTTCCATAACAAAACCCCTTTTACCCCTTTTTTTTAATGTATCCTAGCATGTTCTAAAAAATATGTCAATTTCAAAAAAATATTTTTTACTTTTTCTTTTGTAAAGGATGAAATAAAAAAATGGGTAAATAAAAATCTAAACATTTTTATTTACTCATTTTAAAAATTTAATATAAACTTATCTCAAACGGTTTGGTAGTGGAACCATTTCCATCACCTATTAACTTAATATTAGGACTTAAATATAAACTAGGCCTTACAGCCAAAGTATAATCATGCACATTATAACTACTTACAACTCCAAGATTATGTATTTGAAATGCCCTATTGTCATAACTACTATCAAGCGTTAATGTACATTGTTGCACTCCACTTAAATATAACCAATCATTTGTATAACAGTCATTGGTATGAAAAATACTTAATTCGGTAGCTAAACAAGTGTTTCTTACATTTTTACCAACAGCGTATCCATAATCGCTTGCATATATCATTCCTATTTTTCCCGTCCAAGTTGTAGGTCTTCCATTATAAACCTGGTTTCCTCTTTCGGCATTATAGAATGTATTTACTGGAGCAGCAAACGTTGATTGCCCACCTAAATGCCATACAACATTGCTTATCATTTTTTTTGCACTATCCAATAATCCGTTATAATAATTCCCATTTAATTCTGTATTTAAAGTACTTTTTGTCCAATCATTCGTTTGATTTTCACTACTTCCGCTCCAATAATAATTTCCTATACTCTCATTTCTAATGATTTTAATATATTTATTTATATTTCCATGACGATCTTCTACATTGTTCATTACTCCTATAATTCTCCATAATTCATTATTAAACTTTATATAATTATTCGGATTTGTCCCAATGTATCTTAAATTATTATCCACTGTACCATCGTATACCAACTCTTCACTTTCTTGTGCAAGAGTCGCTAAATAATCAACCATGTAGTTTTTGGTTTCTCCTTCATATCCAAATTCTATTGTAAATTCTTTTCCTTGTTCACTGTTTTG
>CANPIX010000013.1 GCA_947574215.1 uncultured Mycoplasmatota bacterium
AGTAATGATTTTTTAATCATTACTTAATCATTTTTACTTTTGCTTTTTCCATTTTTTATAGAGTTTTGCTATTAAAAGCCCCAAACTTATTCCCAGTAAAAAATCAATTATTATAAAAATAAAAGTTTTATTTATATTCGCATCAATCAATGGGATTTTTATACTATTTTCATTGGTTTTGGTTTCTTCTATTTCCCATTCTTTTTGTTCTTCGTCTTCTCCTTCAGGACTTTTATCTGAAGGAATTGTTTCTATTATTGGCTTTTTAATTTCTTCTTGATTTGAAGAATTTGTATCGTTATTAACGATAGGATCTTTTTTAGAATCCGTAGAATTATTTGGATCTTTTGTAGGATTTGATGGATGAGAATTCGACGTATCATTGGAAGTGTTATTATTTTCGTTTTTATCAATTGATGCATTTTCATGCAAAATATAAAATAAATAACTATTTTTAGTAATACCATCTTCTGCTGTAATTGTTAATTTACAAGTTTTCGTATCCTCAGTGATAGAACATGGTTTACTTGTGTATTTTTGCTTATTGCTGTTTGTAACAAATGTAAAATAAATATTTTTTGTATTTTTATCTACTTTTACATTGTACTCCTTAATATTAGCTGAAAATTTCTTTGTTAACGTTCCACCATGGACTTCTAAATTAGAAATACTTGCGTCATTCGATAAAATAAGGTTATTTTCATTTTTACGCGTCACAGTGATCGTATACGTTTTTTGATTTCCAGCTTCTGCCTGTGTAACAATTTTACAAAGATTTATCCCTACTTTTAAAGAACAAGACAATCTCGAAATGATTTTAGTTTTGCTATTGTTTGGAGTCGCTTCGAATGTAATTTTGTCGGTTTGGTTTTCTACCGTCATACTATAAAGTTCGAGAGTAGATTCAAATATAGGAGATAATTTCCCTTCATTTGCTTTTAAATATTTTAAAGAAGCGTCTTTGCTAATTTTACAAGTAGCGTCGTAAATAGCTTTTGAAACTATGTTTCCATTTTCCCCAAAATAGTTTCCATAAGAATCTATATGGCATTTATTTAATCCATATTTTAAATTATTTACTGTATATTCACTATTGTCTGTCATTGTAACTTCAATTGTAGCCACTTTATAATTTCCAGAACTTCTTCCATTATGGTAAAAATAAAATGAATGGCTGTTATCTGTTTTGTTTATCCACGAAGAACTCATATTTATTTTGGTGATCTTTCCATTTGTTATTTTTAAATCACCAGAGATATAATTTAAATTCATATTTTCTATGGTTAATGTAAATTCATAAGTGTTGTTTGAGGTTTTAACTGGATTATTAAATCGAATGGCACCTGCATTTACCATTAAAGGCAAAAGCATTACAGCTATTGTTAACAAGAAAATAATTTTTAATTTTTTCATAAAATCCCCCTTACTTTATCAGTAAACTTTCACTATCTTTCATTTCTTTTGGTTTGGCAATGTCCATATAATCTAAAATAGTAGGTGCAATATTAGTTAAATCCCCTTCTTCTTTTAAAGTCACATTTTCATCTACAATCAAAAAAGGAACTTTTGCTAAAGTATGCGTTGTTATAGGTTCATTGTTTTCATCAAACATTTTATCAGCGTTACCATGATCAGCGGTTACGATGACTTTGTAAAAATTATTTTCTGCTTCTTCTAAAAGTTTTCCTAAACAAACGTCCACCGTCATAATTGCCTTTACTGTTGCGTCGTTATTCCCAGTATGCCCCACCATATCTGGATTTGCAAAATTCACCAATATAAAATCCACATCTCTTTGCATACAAGCAATTGTTTTTTTAGTTACCTCTACAGCGCTCATTCGCGGATCCAAATCGTAAGTTTTCACCTTTAGAGAAGGGACTAAAACTTTTGTACAATTTTCAATATTTCCTTCATACTTTCCATCAAAAAAATAAGTAACATGAGCGTATTTTTCTGTTTCTGCAATTCTTGCTTGTGACAAGCCTAATTTTGATAAATAGATCCCTAAAGGATTTTCAACGTACTCTTCCTGTAAAAAAGATATGTTTTTTATTTTTTTGTCAATTGGAACAAAAGAGTATACTTCTAAATCCTGATAACTGACAACTGGAAAATTATTATAATCTTTATTTACTAAAGAATCAAGTATTTGTTTGGCTCGATCGGTTCGATAATTCATCCAAATTAGAGTATCTCCATCTTTTATAACACCTTCTGATTTTAATACAATAGGAGGTAGGAATTCGTCCGTTACATCTTTTTTATAACATGTATTCAAAGCACCTTCTACGGTTTTTACTTGTGCGCCTTTACCTTTTGTTATTAAATCGTAATACATTTTTGTTCGATCCAATTTGTTATCACGATCCATTGCATAATATCTTCCGCATAATGTAGCAATTTTTCCAATTTTTCGTTCTTTTAGTTTTTCTTCTAAAATTTTGATATATTGATAAGCCACCGTTTTTTTGGTATCCCTACCATCCGTTATTAAATGAAAATATATATTTTTAATCCCATTGTTCACCAAATGATCATAGAGTTTTAAAAAATGTTGCATATCAGCGTGTACTAAACCATCGCTAAATAGGCCCATAATATGAATAGATGCATTTTTTTCTTTTGTTTTTTTTATTAAATTTTGATAGTTTTCATTTTCTTCTATTTCATTATCTAAAAAAGTATGAATTCGATCAATATCTTGTGGAAGTTTTCTTCCAGCACCAATCGTCATATGACCAATTTCACTATTTCCAAATTGTCCTTTTAATAACCCGATTGGCTCTTCTGAGGCCCATAGCAAAGAATGGGAATATTTATTCCACAAGTTATTAAAATTTTTAGGATTGGCTTCTTGAATGGCATTTCCTGTACTTTCTTCATTATATCCAAATCCATCGAGAACAATTGTCAAAATCTTTTTCATATTCTCACCTATACTATAAATTATACTATTAGAAATAAAAAAACTCAAAACTTTCTTTTAACTTTTGAGTTTTTCTATAATGCTGCCCTCACTCAATTGTCTTTTTCTAACTAAAAAAATATCTTCGGAGTAATTGTTAGGAAAATAAAAAGTATAATTTTCATTGATTTTTACATAAAAACTTTTGACACCATCAGTCCATCTCATAATTTCATCATAAAGGACCTTATCTTCTTCAGGATCTGGCATTGATGTTTTACCAGACACATAGTAACACGCTAATTCTTTTATGAAATCCTCACTATAATCATTATATTTGTCTTTAAAATTAGCACACATACAAATGATTCCTGCTTCCGGCGTTGCAAATTCCATTAACTCCCACGAAAGATTTTTCATTCCTCCGAAATTATTTCGATTATTGGAAGAATAACTTCCTTCTTCACCTATTTCAATTAAAGATACTGCTAAAGCTAGGCTTTTGTTACGAATATTAAATACGTCACATATTTCTGCAAAAAATGCACTGTATTTTTTACCATTGCTTAAATAGAATTCGTTCATATCATCGTGTGGTATCGTTTCTATTTCAGTTGTTGTTAGCAAATTATCTTTACTCAAACCAAAATCATCTAAATCTTTAATTAACGCATCTTTATTTAAATAATAAACAAAAAGAATACAAGCGGTTTTGGCATCTTCTAAATCACAATCTTTACAATCTATTATCGCTGAAAAATTTTTATAGTTTTCTGTAGTTAATTTTGCCAATTGAATTACTTTTTCACTATCCAAATGAAAATAGTTACTATACTCAGTTAAATAAGCTTCGTATGTTGCAATTCTTTCTATTTCTTGTTCCTTTTCTAAAATTATTTTTTCCATGTATTCTTTGGATTCTATTAATTCTGCTTTTTTATCGAGCAAATAGGTGGATGAATAAAGTTCAACTAATTTACTTTTAGTATTGAAATCTTTCTCATAAGAAATTTCTTCTTGCGGATAAATCCCTGTAAGTATTTTTAATAATCCTAACATTCCTAAAAAACATATCCCCTTAGTTGTTAGATTTGAATAATTGAATGATTTTTCTAATAATTTATTATAACGTGCTACAACATATCTACAAATATTTTCGTATTTCTTATCTACAACAAAACTTTCTTTATCAGAACATATTATTACAACTTCACTATTAACCTTTACTTTTATTTCTAAATGATTTAGTATTTTTAAATAGGTTTGTTGCTTTTTTTCTAATTGATTTCTTTTCATTTTTTCACCTCTTTTTATTTTTTAACACAACAGCTAAAAATTTTACTATACATTTTTTGATTTGTCAAATTGTTCTTTTTGGATTCTCTTTATTGTTTCTTAAATATCACTATAATTTAAAGTTGTTTATGGTATTTTTATTTTCGAAGCTTATTTGCATAAAATTTAAAAAACTATGCAATTACATAGTTTAAAAATATCTATTAAAAAAACATACTAGTGACATAATCATTAAAGTCTTCACATAATAATCTTATTGTGTGACTTATAGAATCCGTCATTATTTTTGTTATATAAAAGAAAAATAAGAATACTTACCACGATTGCTCTTAGTCCAATATTTTTTTAAATTTTTTCTTTAACTTACTTGAAAACGCTTCCTAAATTAACATCAGAAATTCTTTATAAGTTTTTATACTATAATCAGTAATTGCTTCTATTTTATATCTATCTATATCAGCATATTGATCATAAACATTTACACATTCGATTCCTGCATTTTTACTTGCTAAAACGCCAGTATACGAATCTTCAAATATCAAGAATTCACTTGGAGTGGCATTATAATATTGTACTATTTTGTTATAAATTTCTGGATGTGGTTTTTTATTTTCTACATTATCTATCGTAAGTATTAAATCAAAGATTTTTTTAATATCCATTTGTTCTAACATTTTTTTATTTGTTTTAGAATAAATGTCCAACTGAACTTGGGTTGTCATAGTTGCTAAAATAAGAATAAATCCAAGACTTTTCAATTTTAATATTAGTTCAACAACATTTGGTTTAAAATCTATTTCATTTTCTAAAATCTCATTTGCAATATTTGATCTAATTTTTGTTAATTTTTGTTTATCCACTTTAGCAAAATTATATTTATTTATTAAATATTTAGAATATTCTAAATAGGTATCACCTGTTTGAATCTTATGTAAAAATAAATCTCTATCAAATTGAATTTTCTCTAAATCTACATTAATTCCCGCATATCTCTTAATCAGTATTTGATCAGTCCTGTTCCATACCCCGACAGAATCAATTAATGTGCCATCCATATCAAATATTATATATTTCTTTTTATTCAATTCAATTTGATCAATACTTTTCATAAATATCCTCCAACTTTCTTTCTTGTTAAAATATAATAACACGTATTGAAAGTACTTCAACAAAAAAAGACCATTTCTTTTGGTCATTTCTTATGAAACTACTAATTTATTATTTAATCTTAAATTGTCTGCTAATGTTGCAATAAATTCAGAATTGGTTGGTTTACTTCGATCGTAATCCACACTATGTCCAAACAATTCTTCCATTAAGTCATAATCTCCTCTAGCCCAACTCACTTCAATTGCATGACGAATGGCTCTTTCAACACGACTTGCTGTTGTATCAAAACGTGTTGCTATTTCAGGATAAATGCATTTGGTTATTCCGCCGATCATATCTGGATTTTCATACATCATGTATATACTTTCACGAATGTATTGATAACCACGAATATGTGAAGGTATGCCCAAAGAATGAAGAAGCTTACTAATTGCTAATTCTACTTTATTGTTTTTCTCTTCTTCCTCTACCATTTCTGCATTCATTACATTTAAAATTCTTTTTTCTAAAGCTTGCATATTTATGGGTTTTAACATAAAGTAATCTACTTTATATTGATTGACCATACGAATTGCTGCTTCTTTATTATAACTTGTGAGAATGATTATATTTTTATTAATATTTTGCGTTTCCATTTCTTCTAAAATGCTTATTCCATCTACTTCAGGCATTATAATATCCATAAGAATTAGATCGAATTCATTTTTATGGTTTAAAATATACTCCATTCCCTCTTTTCCATTATTAATGGCTTTTACTACATTAATTACTGCGTGACTACTAAAATACTGCTTCGTTTTACTAATAACTGACTCATTATCATCAATTATAAGAACGTTTATTGTTGATTTCATCCTCTTCTCCTTTTTCATTTTCAAAATTTTACTGCACGCAAATTTATTATAAAACAGGTAAGAAAAGAATTGCTAGAAAATGTTTTGTCTTGTTATGTAAAATGGTGTAAAAATTTGTCGATTTTTATAAATTTTCTAACACTTTACATACATTTTCAGGGTTATTGGCACAATTTCCCAAAAGGTAGCCATCTATATTGTCAACTTTTGTTATTTCTTTTATGTTTTTTGTATTAATACCTCCCCCATAAAGAATTGGTAAAACACAATTGTATTTTTTTTCTACTTCATTTTTTATTTTTTCAGCAATATTATTTATAACTCTTGTATTGACAATGTCTTGTTTATTTATTGCCCAACATGGTTCATAAGCCAAAATTAGATTTTCTATTTCCTTTAAAGTCAATTCAGCAAATATTAGGGAAATTTCTTTTTTTAACTCTACTAAAGTTTCGTCCATTGTTTGTTTTATTTTTTCTCCAATACACAAAACAACTTTAATACGTTGCTTCGTTGCGTTTTGAATTTTCATTATAATTTCAGAAAAAGAATCATTGCTTTCAAAATGATTAACCAAAACATAGGAAACTTTTAAACTCTTTAATTGTGTTGCTAAAATTTCTCCTGTTAAAGAACCCGTATCATGCGGGGATAAGTTTTGACTTCCAATCTTATAAGGAGCGTCGTAAAAGAAACTTAAATAAACGCTGGTGGGAAACAGTACAAATTCTATATTTTCATCTATTTTTACATTAGATAAGCTTTTTTTGTATGCTAAAATTTCCTTCAAAGTCTTATTGGATTTTAAATTACACATCAAGTATTTCAATTTCTTCACCATCCATAATGGCATCTATTCCTACCAAATGGCCTTTCGTTAAATATTCAAGCGTAGCTCCTCCTCCAACGGATAGATAGGTAAAATCGTCTTTAAATCCTAAATTTTTCACAGCACTGACAGAGTCTCCTCCTCCTACAACTGTGATAGCGTTTTGATTTTTTAAAATATTTAATAATTCTTTTGTTCCATTAGAAAATCGTATATCTTCATAAACACCCATGGTTCCATTCAAAAAGATAGTTTTGCTTTTTTTGATGGCCGTTTTGTATTTTTCTAAGGTCCTTACTCCTACATCTTTGATAACTTCATTGTCACCGATTTCATCTATTTTTTTATAACGAGCGTAATGTTCGTCATAAGTACTTCCAACTAAGGCATCTAAAGGTAGCATTAATTTTTCTCGATAGGTTAGAAGAATTTGTTTTAAAGTTTCTAACGTTTTTTCTTTTTCCGTTGCTAGAGAGGCTCCAATATTAAAATTTAATACTTTCAAAAAACTATTGGCAATCCCTCCTGCTAATAGTAAATAGTCACACTTAGGTAACAAAGTTGAGATTAGTTCCAATTTATCTTCTATTTTTCCTCCACCCATAATTACGCTAAAAGGATGTTCTGGATTCTGCAAAAATTTATCAATCGAAATTAATTCCCTTTCTACGGAAAAACCAATGCAACTAGGTATGTATTTTGCTATTCCAACAACCGAAGCATGATTTCTATGACTAGAAGCAAAAGCGTCCATAACAAATACATCTGCTAAAGAAGCAAAAAAAGAGGAAACTTGTAAATCGCAACGAGATTCTAACTGATTTGGGATGTCTAAAAATCTTGTGTTTTCTAACATGAGCAAATCGCCAGGGAGCATAATTTCAATTCTTTTGGGTAATTCTGGATCTAGTATTTCACGACTAAAATAAACTTCTCTTCCTACTAATTCTTTTAACCTTTTTGCAACGGGTTCTAAAGTATTATAAAGCTTATCTTCTTCCGTCTTTACTTTACCCATATGGCTTAAAATAATTATTTTACAGTTGTTTTTTATTAAATATTGAATGGTTTCTAAACTAGCAACAATTTTCGTATCATCTAAAATTTTACCATTATAGATTGGTACATTGTAATCGCATCGAACAATTACGGTCTTGTTCTTTACATCCATATTTTCAATTCGTAACTTCATTTTCATCACCTTTAATTTTCTATTTAATAAAAACCTATTTTGTTTCAAACATTTTTTTTGCTGTACGTAACATTTGAGAGGTATATCCTACTTCGTTATCGTACCAGCAAGCAATTTTAACTAGTTGCGAAGAACCAACATTTAATACATTGGTCAAGGATGCATCTACTAAAGAACCACATCTTTTTCCTATAATATCGCTGGAAACAATTGGATCATATGTCACTTTTAATGTTTCACTTTGATTGTCTAAAAGTGTTTGATTGATATCTTCTTTAGTTACTTTTGTTCTTAATTCTAATGTTATATCGCAAATGGAACCATCACTTACAGGAACTCGATAGGCTAGTCCATCCAATTTACCAGAAAGTTCTGGAAGTACTTCATTAATTGCTTTAGTAACTCCTGTAGAAGTTGGAATAATATTTTGCGCTGCAGATCGTCCTCTTCTTTCTTTAATTCCTTTTTTATGAGGAATATCAAGAGTAGCTTGATCGTTTGTGTAAGCGTGAATAGTACTCATAAATCCTTTTTCTATTCCAAAATGAGTGTTTATTATTTTGAGTACTGGAGCAAGACAATTGGTTGTACAAGAAGCTGCCGATAAAATTCGATCGCCACTCATAATTTCGTTTTCATTCACTCCAAATACTATGGTTTTAATCCCACCTTTTGCTGGTGCAGAAATTAATACTTTTTTTGCTCCTGCCTCTATATGTTTTTTTACATCATCCAAATTCGTAAATAAACCTGTACATTCCAATACTAAATCGACATCCAATTCTCTCCAAGGTAAATTTATAGGATCTTTTTCTTTATAAACTGTTATTCTTTTTCTTTTGTTAATTACCAATTCGTCATTTTCAAAAGCAATTAAATCCTCATGAAAAGAACGATGATTGGTATCGTATTTTAGCAAATACGCCAACTCCTCGGCACTTGTTAAATCATTAATGGCAACAATATCAAAATCAATCCCTGTAATCATTTCTCGGAAAGCTACTCTGCCAATTCTTCCAAATCCATTTATAGCAACTCTTATCATATTATATCTATCCTTTCTTAACCGATAAATTCTCGAAGTATCGAGTCTTTACTAATGTATTCACTTGATATTGGGTAAAAACCTCTTAGAGAGTCAATTAAACGTCTTGCTTCTGCATAATAGGGCGAATCTAGTCCAACCGAATACAATAAAGGCTCTACAAATACTTTTAATACACCTATTTCAAATGGATAGGCGGTATTTATTATACAATCAGCTTGGTGTATAAAAGGAAATATGAATTTTTCTTCTCCTTCTCTGACACTTTGCCAAAGTTCTATCGTTTTTGAAACGTCTGTACCACGAGTTCGGTTGTCCCTAATGATTCTTCTTAATAGACGTAAATCAACCGTTGAAACGTAATTATGTCGATCAATTCCCAGCGGAATAAATGGACTTAAATAAATTTTATATTTGTGTTTCTCCTCTATAGAGGACGTTAATTCTTCGTTTAATCCATGTAATCCTTCTATTAACAAGATACTATTATCTTTCATTTTGGTAATTTTAGTACTTCGATTTTTCTTTTGAATTACAAAATCATAAATCGGTAAATGTATACTGGCGCCATTTAGTAGGTTTGTTAAATCATTATTAAACATTTTTGTATCAATAGCATTTAAAGATTCAAAATCAAATTCTCCTTGTTCATTTACTGGAATTTCTTCTCTTTCTTTATAATAATCATCTACAGAAATAGGAATTGTATCGTATCCCAAAGCTTTCAAATAGCTAGAAAGCCGTTTGGTTGTTGTCGTTTTTCCTGTAGAAGAAGGCCCAGATATTAAAACCATTTTTATTTCGTTTCTATTGTGAATTGCGTTAGCAACTTTTGCAATACTTTCGTTAAAAATGAGTTCACAAGAATGAATAAATTCTTGAATTGTACTCCTACTAATTTCTTCATTTAAATTAGCTAAATAAGATGTGTGCATAAGTTTAAGCCAATTTTGTCCTTCTAAAAAGGTGTTAATAATCTTTTCGTGATGTATATATTCTGGTACTACGCCTTCTGTACGACTGCTTGGATATATTAAGACCACACGATTATCGTCTAAAAATTTCAAATCAAATTTATTAATACTTTTGGTGCTATAAGGCATATCAGTATAATAATAGTTGTATACATTTTTTAATTTATAAAAACTTACTATATCGTTATTCGTATTATGAATATTTATAGCCTTTTCTTCCTGATTGTGCTTTTTGAAGTATTTTATTGCTTCTTTTTTTTCAACATTGTATTTGATAATTTTTTCGTCACTTTGAATAATTTTAGACATAGCTTCTTTCAATTTATTCCTATCTTCTTTTTCTAATGTTTTCCCTTTTATTTCTGCCATAATTCCCTTTGGAACGCTATGTAAAAAGAGTACCTCTACATTAGAAAAGATTTCTTTTACAGCGACTTCAAAAATAAATTTTAAAGCGGATTGATACATACGATAGCCATAAGGGTTTAAAACATCCAAAAAAGATACAGACGAATCCTTTACGATTTTCGTTTGCATTGGAAGTATCTCACCATTTACTCTTGCCCCAATTATGCTGTGTTTCATTTTAGGTTGATAAAATTCTGAAATTTCGTATAATGGTGTGCCATATAAAAAATTTTTTTGCGTCTCATCTGGAAACGTAATCCTAATATCTCGCATTTTATACCCCTCGTATTCTAGTTCATTTTATCATAAAATCTAAAATTTTGCACGAAAAGTTTTTGTAGAAAGTTGAAGAAGAAACTAGTAACATTCCCTTTTTTCTCTTTCCATTTAGCAAAAATAGACAACTTTTTTTCGTATAAATTTCCAATCATTTATCTAATATAGTAATAGGTGATTTCAAAGTGAATATTATTCCAACCGTAGTAGAAAAAAGTAGTAATCATGAATACGCATACGATTTGTATTCAAGGTTGTTAAAAGATCGAATTGTTTTTTTAACAGGAGAAATTAATATGGCTTCTGCTAATGTGGTGATAAGTGAGCTTTTGTATTTAGATTCATTAAATCATGAGGAGATTTGTTTGTACATTAATAGTCCAGGGGGAGAAGTTTGTAGTGGATTTGCTATTTTTGATACAATTGAATTTATAGAAAGTAACGTTAGAACCATTGTAGTTGGTATGGCAGCGAGTATGGCAGCTTTTTTACTAGCTTGTGGCGATAAAAGGTGTGCTCTTAAAAACGCTGAAATCATGATCCATCAACCTCTTGGAGGAATTCAAGGACAAGCAACTGATATTAAAATTGTTGCAGATCACATTCTTAAGACAAAGAAAAAATTAATTACTATTTTAGCAAAAAGAACCAAGAAAAAAGCTTCAATTTTAGAAGCCGATATGGAAAGAGATTTTTATATGGATAGCGAAGAAGCACTTGAATATGGAATTATAGATGAAATTCTATAATTTTTTATTTTAAACAAATAGATGTATAATCTTGAGGTGTTAAATTTCTCATTCTATTTAAAACCTCTCCCTTTGAATTTTGTAATAATTCTTGAAAATAAAATAATTGCAACTTATTAAATTTTTCCGTAGCGGAACCTTTAGAAATTTTTTCTAAACTTTTTCCATGGTAATAATAAGTTTCCGTTTGCATTATATAATTAGGTAAATTTATAAGCAATGAATTGGCACAAAATGTTTCAAAATTATTCATATCCACTAAAATGGGATTGTTGGTTTCTAAATCACAATATAAAGAATACATTTGTAAACCTTTTGGTAAAGGCTGATTCGCATTTTTCCAATTTATACTTACAAATTCCGATTGAATACCATCAATTTCAGAATTCGTTTTTTGAATAAGATTTAAATATACCATTATATTATTGCTTTGGTTGGTCTCTTGAAAAGTAGATAAAAAGGCTCTTTTTATGATTTCTTCTTTCTGAATAGAAAGTATTTTTTCTTCATTTATACCATAATAATCAAATGCAAAAGATTTCAAATCCTTATCATTAAAACATTCTAGCATTTTTCTTTTACCTTCTAATAATTGTTTGTATTTTCTGCGTGCGATATCTAACTCTCTGTCTGTCATTTCAATTCCTCTTTTCTTGATAAAATATATTATCATTATCACTTATTTTTGTAAATTGTTTTCATATTGATTCATTAATTTTTTCATTTTAATGAAATGATGATTTATTCCAGATTTTCCTATTTTATAATCCGTTTCTAATGAAATAATTTCTGCCAACTCTGCATAAGAAGATTCGGGATATTTGTATCGATACTCTAAAACAATTTTAGTATGTTCATCGAATAAATCCATTAAATTATTTTCTTTTAAGTAGGTTATATCTTCTATTTGCTTCATTCCTGTTGTAGTCGTCTTTTCTTGATTGGCTATTTCACAATTATTAAGACGATTTACCATATTTTTATGATCTCTATAAATACGTATATCCTCAAAATAAAATAGAGAATTGACGGCTTGAAACATTTTGATTATATCACTGATAGCTTCCGCACTTTTAATATATGTCATGTAACGATTTCCTCTTTTTATTACTTTAGCATCCAACTTTAAACTTTTTAAAATCAATTTAATAAAATCTGCATCGGTTTTGTTTAAAAATACAAATTCTAAATGGTATCCGCTTGTGCTTGGATCATTTATTGAACCCGTAGTTAAAAAAGTCCCTTTTAAATAAGCAATTTTTTCTTGAAACGCTTCAAAGTAATTTTCATTTGCTTTTTTCTTTTTTCCTTTTTCAAAAAGATACAAAGATTCTAATATGTAATTTATTTTCTCTTTAATTTCTAAAATATAAATTTGTTTAATACGAAATCTTTTTTGATTTCGTACAACAATTTTAATATCTATTCCAAAGATTTCTTTCAGATAACTATAAATACGTCGAATTATTTTGGCATTTTCACTTGTAATGGTAATTTTATTTTTTTCAATTTTTGCATCATAACGTAATATTGCAGAAAGCTCTGCTCTTTTTTCTAAGATGTCACTATTGTATTCTGTAATTTCTTCTTTTAAACGAGTAGAAAAAGTCATATAAATTCTCCTTTTGGACTATTATACCAAAAAAAGAAAAGGAAAACATTCCATTTCTTTTAACCATAATAAGCGGTTCTCGTAGACCAATTGTAACCTTTTTTATTGTTAAAACCTGGTGGTTTTATTTGTCTTGATTTGGGAGTTCCTGTTTTGGCTGAATAAAAGCCTGTCATTACCCCAAAATGTAAGTGGGCTCCAGTCGTACAACGATCGTATCCACCACGGCTTGTAGAAGTTGACCCTCCCCCAACAGTACCAATAATAGTATTTTGAGTCACAACTTGACCCATTTTTACATTTATTTTAAGCAAATGATAATAATAAGTTGTGTATTGCTTTCCTCCGACAACAACATTAATGAATAACATGTTTCCACCGCAACTATACCTTGAAATAATTCCTGAAACCGTTCCAGCTGCCGCAGCGTAAATAGGAGTACCTTCAGAATTTCTACCAATATCGATTCCACTGTGCCAACTCGATTTTTTTCCCGTGATTGGATCGGTCCTACTTCCCCAAAGACTTGTTACGGATCCTTTCACTAATGGTTTTAACCAACCAGCATTGTATGGAGTATTTGTGCAATCTGTTAATAATTCCTTATCTCCTAAATAACTTTTACTACTTGAAGCACATAATTTTGTGTATGTGTTTACTTGTTCTTGGGCGGTTTTTATCTGCGTATCAATATCAAGAGCAAATTTATCATACGATTCTAAGTCACCATATAAATCTTTTACAGCATTCTCTAAAGTAACAATTTTCTTTTCCAATTCTTTTTCTTTTAAAGCTAAATCTTTTTTTAATTGTTCATTTTGTTCTATTAAATTTTCTAAATCTTTTAGATTTTTTTGATTAGAAGAAGTAATTTGCTCTACAGCTGCAATACGCATGACTAATTCTGTTATGGAAGAAGCATCTGTTAAATATTCTAAATAAGCATTTTGGCTTTGCATCTGTTGTAAAGCAATTAAAACTTTTTCTGTTTGTTCTTTTAAACCTTCAATTCGAATATTAGATTCTTGTATTTTTTCTTCAGCTTTTAGTATGTCCGATTCAGCCTTCGTAATTTCATCCTCAGCATTACGAATCGCTCTTTTTTTAGCCTCAATTTGTTGTTTTGTACTTTCCTTTTCTGCATCATTTTGGGCTTTTTGTTTTTTTAAATCTGCTAGTATTTGTTTTAAATCTCCTAACGTTTGTGGTTCTTTTTCTGCAGCTTGAACAGGAATAATCCCAAAAATACAAATAAAGCTGATTAAAAAAATCATTGTAAAACTAAATATTTTTTTTAATATTCTTCTTATCATATTTTCAAATACTTCCTTACCGCACGATAACTTCCAATCATCCCAATTACGCTTCCCATGATTAGAAGCAATCCTGCTATATACAAAATAAAATTAAAAGGTTCTGTTAGTCGTACAATTTGAGTAAATAAATATCCATTAAAATGATCGTATAACAATACATAGCCATAAATAGTTACGATTATAGGAATTATACTTCCTAAGACTCCTAAGAAAAGTCCTTCGAACAAAAATGGCAAGCGGATCGAAATATTGCTAGCTCCTACTAAACGCATAATCTCAATTTCACTTTTTCTCGAAAAAATTGTTAGTTTAATAGTATTTCCGATTAAAAAAGCCGTTACCAAAACTAATGCAAAAACTAAGATAATGGTTACTTTTTCTACAACATCAAAAACTTTAACTAAATTTTCAGCCATTCCTTCTCCATAATCAGCGCTTGCAACCATTTCATTTTTTTTAATTTGTTCGGTTGTTTCTTTTAAGTAAGCAACATCTTTTACTGTTATTATAAAGGAATTTAATAGTGGATTGTTTTCTAAAAACTCTAACGCAGTACTAAATGTATCTGAATAGCTTTTCATTTCAACTTTCCACTCGTCTTTACTTTTAAATTTATAACTTTCTACGTTCCCATTATTTTTCATTTGGTCCAAATGATTTTTTAATTCTGTAATATTTTCATCTGTAGCTGTATCTTTCATATAAACTACAATGGTAAGTTCTTTTTCTAAATCAGTAGTTATGTGTCTTACGTTGTAAGAAATGATCATTGCCACTGCCACTAAAACAAGCGTTATACTACTGCAAGTAATTGCTGCCGTTGATAAACTGAAGTTACGAACTACGCTTTTAAAAGCATCTCTAATACCGCGGGTTACTATTCTAATTGCTTTCATGAACGATATAACTTCCTTTCTTTTCATCTGCTGCCAAAACACCATTTTCTAGCAAAATAACTCTTTTTTTCATTTTATTTACAATTTCTCTATCATGTGTAGCCATAATAATCGTTGTCTCAGATTCTTTATTAATTTTGTCTAAAATGTTTACAATTTCTTTTGAAATATCTGGGTCTAAATTTCCAGTTGGTTCATCACAAATTAAAAGTTTTGGTTCATTCACTATTGCTCTAGCAATACAAACTCTTTGCTGTTCTCCCCCAGACAATTGATTTGGAAAACTACGCATTTTATCTTTTAATCCTACTCTTTCTAAAGCTTTGACTACTTTTGGTCGAATATCTTTTGTATGCATACCAATAGATTCTAATGCGAAAGCAACGTTTTCATAAACAGTAAGTTTTGGAAGCAATTTAAAATCTTGAAAAACAATTCCTAATTTTCTTCTCAATTTAAAAACTTTGGAATTTCTTAATTTTGCCACATTAATCCCACCTACATATACTTTTCCATTCGTAGGTTTTTCTTCGCGATACAGCATTTTTATTAAAGTGGATTTTCCACTACCACTTGCTCCAATAGCAAAGACAAATTCGCCTTTTTCTATTACTAAATTTAAATCAGCGATAGCTGTAACTCCATTGTTGTATACTTTATAGCAATTTTGTACTTCAATTAACTTCACTACTATTCCACCTCATATTATAAGTCATTATATCATTTTTTTTATTTTAAATAAATGGTAAATTTCTCCGTAAAAAATCTTTTGTTTCTTGAATCATCATCTTTTTTAACTTCCGTTCTTAACACTTCTTTACTAAAAAATGAAAGTATTCTGAGAAATTGCATTTTGCTTAGAGAAAATAGCTTTTCTTAACATTTATTATTTTTATGATGCAAAATTTCTAAATTGTAGAAAACTTATTAGTGTTTTTTTGGTATTTTCTAAAATGAATTTAATCCTAATTGTAATTAAAAAAACTTTTTATTTAAATTGTTCTTTCTATTATTTTTTTTATAAATTCCACCTTTTACTTCATAGCAATCATTTATAACAAAAAAAGCTTCTTTATCTATTTCTAATACCATCTCTTTAAAATAATAATAATCACGATTCGGAACTACACACATTAAAACAATACTTTTTTCTCCACTAAACCCTCCTTTGGCTTGTAGTAAAGTAACTCCTGTTTTTAATTCTTCTGTAATAAACGTTTTTACTTTTTCTTGTTCTTTAGTATAAATAAAAAACAATTTACTATTTGATACTCCAATTAAAATTCGATCAATAAGTGTAGTATTTAAAAATAAAACAATTAAAGAATAAATAAATTTATTTGCTCCAAAAACAATACATCCAAATAACATGATTACAATATTAATTGAAAAAATGGCTTTTCCTTCTGGAATTTTTCCATATTTGTTCATGATTTTCATCACAATATCGCTTCCTCCAGTATTGAACCCTATTTTATAAATAATTCCATTGGCAACACCGCATAAAATTCCTGCAATAATTACAACCAAAATCATACTATCTAATTCTATATACGGAAGAATATATTTGGCTAGTGGTTCAGTAACTGAAATAAAAAACGGGAATAACAACGAACCTATAATGCATCGACTTGTTTCTTTCCATCCAAGAAAAATTATTGCCATAATTATTAGTACAACACTTGTTAACCCAATAAAAATAGAAGGTGAAAGCCTAAATAATTTTTCCATAATAATAGCAAGCCCACTTGTACCTCCTATAACGATTTGATTAGGAACCAAAAACAAATTATAGTTTAGCGCTAGCAATGCTATACTAATTATAAGAAAAAAATTGCGAATGTAAAAATTCTTTTTTGTTACTATATTTTTTATATTTCTTAAGTCAAAATTTAAGTCCATATTTTTCACCATACTTATTATACTAAACATTTGCATAATTTAAAATAAGTATCATAAAAATTAGTAGAGGTGAAAGAAATAATGAATGGTAGTTATTATCAAAATCCAACGTTTCCTGGAGCAACTGATTCATCTGGTTTTAATGGAAATTTTACGCAAACGACTCCTCCTGGAAATATAAGTTATAATCCAGATTTGGATATGGAACAAAGCTACATTGAAAATATCTTAAGATTAAATAAAGGAAAAAGAGTTAATGCCTATGTATCGTATCCTGACTCTTTAGAATGGAGAGATCGTGTTTACAAAGGTATTATCGAGGAAGCTGGAAAAGATCATTTAATTTTGAGTGATCCTAGTACAGGTAAGTGGTATTTAATTCGCATGATTTATTTGGATTATGTGGAATTTGATGAACGTATAAATTACAGTCATTCTTATTCAGAAAAGACATTTTAAAACAAGCCCTTTTTTCTTATAAATAGGGCTTTTTTGATTCATTATTTCTTTCTTTTACATAAAAATTCATATCTTCAATTGCTGTTTTACAAATCGTTATTATTTCCGAACTCAATTCCTTTTCATACATTCCATTTTTATAAACTAAATTTAATAATTCAGAATAAAAATTCCATACTTTACTAAATTTTAGTTCTAATAAGTCAGGAGTATTTCTTATAGCGCACTTATTAAAAAAAGATTCATAATCTTCAATAAATGTTCCTGTTAAGGGAAATAACTTTTCATATTTTGAGTCATTTTCTAATCGACAACTTTTAGGATCATCTAGAATAAATATTTTATTATGATGAAGTTTTTTTGCAATTTTAATAGCTAATTTTTGAGTGCGTATTTCATTTATTATACGGTTTGTTTTCTTTTTATTTTCAATAGAAATTCCTATACTATTTCCAAAGGTTTCGATTTGGTGAATAATTTCATGAATTAAACAAACATCTAAAGATTGAATATTTCGATTAAGAAGAGCCATCACTGGAATTTTTACAACACATGCTGACATTGTTTTATTATTTGGCTCATAAAAATGAAATGCATGTGGATTGGTTTTATAAAGCAAATTTCTAACACTATTTGTAGACAATTGTAAGTGAAATCGTTTTTTTACGGCTTCTTTTATTTCTTCTCCTAAACAAGAATTTTCAATTATGCGATTTCGGTACTGTATTTGAATTTCTTGACAAAACTCTAAAAAATTCTTTGCCTTTTTTAATAAATTAGAAGAATTGTTTTCCCATTTTCCTATTATATTGCATATTCTTTTTAAGTCTATTTCATTTTTTAATATTTTTTCAAAAATAAATTCACTATTAATTTCTTCCCTTTTTACTTGAGGAAAATTTTGTTCTATGTATTCTTTAATTAATTGGCAATATTTTTTTTTAAATTTTGCTTCTGCTCGGGAAAAATCGTCATATCTTTTTAAAATCGCATTTATAGTAGAATTATTAAAATCCTTTGTATGATGAATACAATACACATATTCTTCGATTGGCAAACTAGAAAAATCAAATAATATATGTTTGAATCTCTCTAAAATAATATAACGAAATTCTTCTCCATAATTACGAATTATTTCGTCTATAATAAGAAATTTATATTTTTCAAAATTTTCATTTACATTATTCATTAATTTCTATTATTTCTCCTTTTTATAAATAATAAGAAGTATGCTTTTTTTCTTCCCCTAAAGTTGTAGAAGGACCATGTCCTGGATATATTTTTATTTCATCGTTGTAGGAAGAAATCAATTGCAAACTTTTTTGCATTTCTTTTATGTCCCCTCCTGGTAAATCCATTCTTCCAATAGTTCCTTGAAATAAAAAATCTCCTGTAAACATTACTTTTTCATTTGGAAAATAAAAAGTAACAGAGTCTTTAGAATGCCCTGGAGTTTTAATTGTTTCGTATAAAAATTCATTGGACTTCTCATTACATTTTAATTTGTACTTTTCTAAAAAATACGATAAAGCTCCAGTATGATCAAAGTGATTATGAGTTAATAAAACTTCAACTAGTTCTAAATTATTTAATTCTTTTTCAATTTTTTCTTTTTCAGCGCCTGGATCAATCAGGAGGGCTTTTTTTCCTAAAATTAATAAATAACAGTTTGCTTGCAACTCACCTACCGGTAGACATTTTATTTTCAAAATAATTCCTCTTTTCTTTTTTATTATAACAAACTTATTAAAAATTTTAAAATACATGTTATAATAAATACTAGGTGAAACGTATGAATTTATTTTTTATTTTTTTACTGTTAATTATTTTAGGTGCTAGTTTAGCAATTGTTTATATATTGTACTTTAATAAAATGCAGTTTTTAAAAACTAAAATAGAACAGGCAGAAGGAATTATCGATGAAACTTTGAGAAAACGTTATGATTTATTGGTACGAGGAGATAATATTGTAAAATCCACCTTAAAAGATGAAAAAGAATATTTTAAAGAATATTTGAATTTAAAAAATAAGAAAATTACAAATTTTGATATGGATCGCAAATTAAAAGAAGCTTTTCACACATTAACAAAATTTAAAGACGACTATCCTGAATTAAATGAAAATACGGAGTTAAAGGATATATTTTTTTCTATTAAAGAATCCGATGAAAAGATTGTAGCTATTACTAGTTATTACAACAAAAACACAAATTTATTAAATGAGTTAATTCGAAAATTTCCTTCAAATTTTGTAGCTAAATTTCATCATTTTACGATTCGTTCTTTTTTTGATGGAAAAGACATGACGGATACTGTTTATGATGATTTTAAATTATAATTTACTTCATAATTAGTCTTCGCTTGTAATTTTCTTCTAATAATGCAAGTATTTTTTCTCTTTCTTGAGAATATTCTTGAATTATTTTTTTGGCACCTTCCTCTCCTTTTTTTCCTAAATAAGAATCACATAAATACAATTTTTTTTCTAAAATATTTTGTATAGCGTTCATTAACTTATATTTACTAAAATTATTTTGTAAAGATTCATTTAATACAATTATTCTTTTATTTGGATTGTTTAAAAAAGATACTGGACTTATTTGAAAATTGGGATTAATCATTCTTTCTCTACAATTATATACGTATTGAATTAAATCTTCTTTTGTAATTTCTTGGTAACTATAAATTAATGTTAAAATTTGAAACACCTCAAGCCATTCTCCGTAAAACCCATAACCCCCTCCTCTTTGCGAAACATCCACTCGTTCAATTCGATAGTCTCCATGCGATTTTTTTGTATTTCGGACAAAATTATTCATTAATAATTTTTTCATTAGAAAAGAGGTACAAAATTCAATACTTATTGGAACATCTTCTAAAGGCTCGCTCTCTATTTTTTGGATAATTTCCTGAAATTTTTCAGAATTTATAATTGTCTTTCTAGTAATAGAATACTTCGTTTCATAAAGGAATTTTTCATCAACTAGTTGTTTTAGTCTCTTAGAAACATAATAAAAATGATGTTTGTCATTAATAGAAAAATAAATATAATTTTCTTTATTTTCTAATAGTTCTCCTGTATTAAATGAAAAATGTTGATAAGAATTCAAACCTTCATAACGATAATATTTTGGTAAATTAGAAAGTTGATAGTACAATTCTTCATATAAAGTCATAAATTTCTCCTTTTCTATATTTATTGTATATTGCCACAAAGAAATTATAAAAAAACAACCAAAAGTTTGGTTATTCATTTTTATTAAGTAAATTCCTTTTATCAAAAATTTTCTTTTCTATTTTTAAAGTTCTAGATAATTCTTCTTTTAGTTCTTCTATATCTTCAGTAAGATTAGTATTATTCTCTACATACGGAAGCAACTTTTCTATAGTATTAAAAAGGTTTATATTTTCGTCAAATAAATTTCTTGCTCTTCTATAAAGTTCATTTAATTTTATTTCTTTTTCATTAATATCTTTTTTATATTCTGTGAGTTTTTCGTAATTTTTAATAAGCTCTTTTAATGCCACTACAAATCCCCCTATCATTAATTCTTTTGTTCCATCTTTGTTTTCTTTTTTTACTATATTCTCTAAAAAAGCCGTTTCTATTAAGTCGTCTATAAAAAAAGATATTATAAGTAGTAGCATCAAAAAGAACATTTCCGCCCCTTTAC
Organism: uncultured Mycoplasmatota bacterium; assembly: GCA_947574215.1. Taxonomy (GTDB): domain Bacteria; phylum Bacillota_I; class Bacilli_A; order RF39; family UBA660; genus MGBC108787. The sequence continues at coordinate 21,501 of CANPIX010000013.1, forward strand.
TGTAAGTTGTTATTTCTTCTATCGTTACTAATTTTTCTACAATAGAATAAGTTTCAGCATATAGATCACTTATACTTAAAGAAATTTTGGATTCTTGATTACTTTCTCCTTTAATTCCAAGCGCTTCTAAATTTATGTTTAGATATTCTTCTAATGGCATTTCTTCTAAATTATTCAAGTCGTATGTCGTACTATTTCTTACGTAATAACCATCTTCTTTCTCGAATGGTTCATATTCTATTAATCGTACTGTATCTATTTCTTCATTAAAAATTTCTTCTTTTACAGGCAACTTACCATCTAAAGAACTATAACTTTCTATTTCAACGTTATACTTTTTAAAAGATGCAATTGTAATTATCTTTGCAAGTTTAGAACTTCCTACTACTAATCCTACAATCGTCCCAATGGAAGTAGTAAATAATGCTACATTTCCCCACATCTTTTTTTTATGAATATAACTCCATTCTTTAAGTTCCGCTATGTGATTTTCTTTTTTATCAATATCTTTTTCTATATCTTTTGCTTTTTTATAATATTGACTGGCTTTTTGGGATAGCATTTTAATCTTTTCTTTTAACTCTTCTTTATTTGTTGTTGCTCTAATGATTGTTATAATAAAACTTTCTTCTAAATAATTAACATTTATTCCTTCTGCATCAATTTTATTTTTTTGTAATCTAATTTGCGAATATTTTTTATCATTTAAATCTAAACTTTCTAATTCTTTTACAACTTGTTTATCTAAATTATAGGTGTGAATTTCGTCTTTTTGCAATTCGTGTAATGTAGGACTTGTTTCTAATACTTTTATTTCTTCTTTAATAAATTCATAAGTTAACTTATAGATATCTTCTACTAATGGTCCTTCCACTTGATAATCCAAAATAATCCAAAGTATCAGATTTTTTTAGTTTATCTAATAATTGTAATAATCGATTTCGAAAGCGTTCTAAATCTTCTTTTTTCTTTTCCTTTGATATCATATATTCTTTTAAAACTAGATTAAAGGAAGAAACTTTTAGATAAATTTCGTACTTATTTACTTCATAGTATATCCCGTCTAATTTAGAAATGGCTTTAATATAAGCATCTGCAATAAAAGCCTCCTTAAAAACTGTATTCGTATTATAACTTGTTTTTTCATTACATTCTACGATAACATCTTCTAATAGTTTTTCATGTTTGGAAACATCTAATCCAATATTTTTTAAACGATCCAGCGCTTTTTTCACTTTATAAATACTTGTTTCAAATTCTATCGCTTTATCATTCATCTACATCCCCGCCTTTACGTGTTTTTCAGATATTATAGTTTTTCTTCGATGTTTTTGTCAACGAATAGTATAAAAAATAACTTTTACGAATTATTTTTTAAGTCCCAATCGATAGGAGACATGTTACTGTTTTTTAAAAATTCATTGGTTTTAGAAAAAGGCTTACTTCCAAAGAATCCATAACTGGCAGAAAATGGACTTGGATGAGCAGAAGTTAGCACTAAATGTTTTGAATTAGTGATAAATTTCTTTTTTTCTTTAGCAAAATTTCCCCAAAGAATAAATACTATTGGTTCTTCCTTATTATTTAAAGTTTTAATTATATAGTCCGTAAGACGCTCCCATCCTAAATTTCTGTGACTAGCAGGTTTATCTTTTTCTACAGTTAATACTGCATTTAAAAGAAGGACGCCTTGATGGGCCCAATAAGATAGATCGCCTTCTTGAATTGGAGTTATTCCTAAATCATTTTCCAATTCTTTATAAATATTTTTAAGTGAAGGGGGAACCTTAATTCCTTTTTGTACAGAAAAAGAAAGCCCATGTGCTTCTCCAGCACCGTGATAAGGATCTTGACCAACAATTACAACTTTCACATTTTTATAGGGCGTTAATTTTAAAGCGTTAAAAATATAATCCTTTGGTGGAAAAATAGTTTTACTTTTGTATTCACTCTCCACAAGTGAATAAAATTTTTTAAATCCATCACCTTCAAAGACTACTTTTAACACTTCATCCCAATCATTCTGTAACATACAACGACTCTCCTTTATTATTTATGATAACTTTCATGATTAATGATTTTAAAAGCACGATATATTTGTTCTAACAAAATTCCACGGAATAAACCATGTGGATAAGTAAGTTTAGAAAAAGACAAATGAAAATTACTAAGTGCTTTTATTCTTGGAGTTAATCCTAAAGAGCTACCAATAATAAAAGTAATATTGCTATTTGTCAAAAAAGTTTTTTCTAAAAAATTAGCAAATTCAGTACTTGTTACTTCTTTTCCTTCAATTTCTAATGTTATTATATACTCTTTTTTATCCAAATATTTTAATAGATTTTCTTCTTCTTTTAAAATGTTTTCATCGTCTTTCAATTCTAAGATCTCAATTTTATGAAATTTTTGAATTCTTTTTTTATAATCTTCAATTAATTCGCATAAATATTTTTCCTTTATTTTTCCCAAACAAATAATCTTTATCATGATACCACCTTAGTGATTTCACTTCGATTGGCACAGATTATTTCTTTAAAATCAATCTCGTATTCTTCAAATGTTTCTTTAATCATTTCCAAAGCTTTTTCCTTTGTATTGTTAATATGACTTAAGTGCATAAGTACTATTTTTTGTGTGTGAGGACCTATCAACTTGCTTAAATAAAATGATGAATCTTTGTTAGATAAATGTCCACAACTCCCTACAACACGTTTTTTTAACCATTTAGGATAAGGACCATTTAAAAGCATTTCTATATCATGATTGCTTTCAAATAAATAAATTTCTTTGTCTTTTAATAACTCAAAGTACTTACGATTTATGTAACCTGTATCGGTGACATAAACAACAGATTGGCCTTTATTTTCTAAAATAAAATTTCTGGCGTCGGGAGCGTCATGACTTGATTTAATGGATTTTATTTTAATGTCTTTTAAATAAATATCCTCTTCGTAGATCATGATGTTATCATACTCTTTAATATCCTCTAGTTCATAAAACATCTTTTGACTTAATAAAACAGTTGTTTTGTAACGACTCACAAATGTTTTTAAGGCACTTGTATGGTCTTTATGCGTGTGACTAATCAAAATATAATCAATTTCTTCTGGACTCACATGTATACTTTCTAGTTTTTCTTTAATGTATTTAGCATTTCTGCCTAAATCAATTAATAATTTTATTTCTTTTGTTTCTATATAGGTTGCATTCCCCTCAGAACCACTTGCTAAAACAACTACTTGCATTACTTATAAAAACCTCCATGGATTTAACCATTTTCCTCCTTGATTTGGCATGCCTTCTGAAACACCAAAATGTAAGTGAGGACCTGTTGACGAACCACTACTTCCCATGTACCCAATAATTTGTCCTCGTTTAACTTTATCGCCTTCATTTACTTCAACATTTTGCAAAAGATGAGCGTACATTGTGTAGTATCCTGTATGATGATCAATAATTACATGATTTCCATAAGTACCTCCACATTGATTTCGATAACTTCCAATATTTGCACAATTTTTTTCTGTTGCAATTACAGTACCATCTTTTGAAGCGTAAATTGGCGATCCCATTCCCGTTCCTGAAATATCGATGGCATTATGAAATGATCCCCAACGATATTCAAAACCAGAAGTAATAATATAAGGACGATTAGTGGGCCATCCCCAAGCACGACCATTATCTACATAATTTCCAGAAGGTTTTGATCCACCTTTGGTTACAATTTCGTTTTGCATCTCACGAATCGTAATCGAACTAACTTTTCCAACCCCTTGGTTGGTTTCTCCATTTACAAGTTGAATGTCTTTTGTAATACGCTCTATTCCTGTAATTCCAGATTGGGTTACTTCATTAAAAGTAATCGGTTTGGTAGCGTCAAATTTTTCTTCTGTATCAAATTTTTGCTCTTCGTCAGAGATGGAATGTACATCTTGTACCAAAGTTAATACAGGATTGATCAATGCAATATCTACTTTATCTCCAATAGCTAATATGCTGTTTTCTGTTTTATATTTTGGATTAGCGATTAAAAATTCTTGTGGGTTCAATGAGTTTTCTTCCGATATAGAAGCAATTGTGTCGCCTTTTTTTACAGTATAATCCGATTTTTCTTTTTCAGGACCAAATAATAAATATTGTGTTAATTCATTTGTATCTGTATAAATCTTTTCTTTGACACTTATATAAGTTGGTTTTATAGTAATCGTTTCTCTAAAATACATATTTTCAATGATTTCTCCAACTTCTTTAATAGGTTCTTGTTCATTATTGATAAAGGCATAGAATGCTTTTTTATCTACGAAAGCAGTTACCACATTAGTAAGAGCATTTTTAAATACACTTTCATCTAAAACGTATAAAGTAATATCCGATTTTTCTTCATTATTGAATTTAATCTTTATCATATAGCCTTCTACAGTAAAATCATCTTTGTCTTTAATCGTATTGTATATTTCTTTTGCTGTAGTTATGTTTTCATCATAAGTATTGTATTCAGTTATTACAAAACCATTGGGAGGATATACACTGGATACTTGGTATGTTGCTTTTATTTCTTTTTGTTCTTCATTTATTAAAGCATAAAGTTCTTTTTTATTTTCAATCAATCCTAGTTTGTTGCCATTTAAATACACTTGATATACTTTTTTTGCATAATCAAAATCTCGATTGGTTAAACCAAGTATAATTAATAAAACTCCTATTATACTAGTAATCAAAATTGTTTTGGTTAAATCACTTTTTTTCAAATCAATCACCCTTTAAAAAATTTCTTCACTTTCTGTTTTTTGGTAATTTTTAAAACTGCTTTTATTCAGTTCAAATAGAACCTCAAATAAACCAGTAGATCCACGTCGATGTTTAGCAATAATTACTTCTGCTGGAACTATATTCATTTTATTATCAGCGGTTTTGGTTTCAAAATAATCTTGACGATTGATAAACAATACCATATCAGCGTCTTGTTCAATAGAACCTGATTCACGTAAATCCGCTAATCTAGGCTGATTGGAATCTTTTCTTTGTTCGGCACTACGATTTAATTGTGCAAGAGCAATTACAGGAACTTTTAATTCCATAGCCATTGTTTTAAAAGCACGAGAAATATCCGATACTTCTACTTGACGAGATTCCGTTCTTCCTCCTGTTGTTACTAGCTGCAAATAATCTATGACTACTAAAGCCAAACCTTTCTCACTATTAGCTAATCGGCGACATTTTGCTTTTATTTCAGCTGAAGTAATCGACGCATTGTCTTCAATATAAATATTCGTATCAGCAAGTTCACTCATTGCTTCGTTGTATTTTTTCCAATCGGTATGATTAAGCATTCCTGTCTTTAATTTTTCACCTTCTATGCTTCCAACAGAACTTATCATACGATTTACTAATTGTTCAGCACTCATTTCTAAATTAAATACAGCAATCGCTTTATCGGTTGTAAACGCTGCATTGGTGGCAATATTTAAAGCAAAAGCTGTTTTTCCCATACCAGGTCGAGCTGCCAATATAATAAGTTCTCCTTCATGAAGACCACTTGTAGCTTTATCAAGTTCATAAAATCCAGTTTCTAATCCAGTAATAGCACTTTTATTTTTTGCAATTCTTTCTAAATTTTCTTGGGCTTGCCTTAATGCTTCACTAATTGGTGTGAATTCGCTAGTTGTTCTAGCACGTGCAACGTCTAATACTTTTTTTTCAGCACCATCCAAAAGAAGTGACAAATCTTTTTTTTCTTCATAGGTCTCTGTAATAATATTCGTTGCGGTATCAATTAATTTACGTCGTATTGATTTTTCTTTAATAATTTTAATATATGAATCTAAATTAGCCGTAGTGGCAACAGAGTCAATAATTTCACTAATATAATCTAATCCGCCAATGGCATGCAAATTTTTTTGTTTGTCTAGTTCATTTTTTACGGTTGTAATATCCACTGGCGTACTTGTTTTATGCAATTCTAAGAGAGCTTCGAAGATTTTTTGATTGGCTTCATTATAAAACATATTGGTATCTACTTCTTCACAAACTTTTTCTAAAGCATATTTATTTAAAAAGCATACACCTAAAACGCTCATTTCAGCTTCAACATTTTGAGGCATTTGTTTCACAGCCATATCTTCACCTACTTTCTTATTTTTCTTTTATTTCAATTGTAATTTTAAATCTCACTTTTTTATGCAATTCTATTTCAATTTCATGACATCCAAGAGAGTCGATAGTTTCTTCTAATCGAATACATTTTTTATCAATAGAAAAACCTGATTTTTTTAATTCTTCACTAATTTGCTTAGAAGAAACAGAGCCAAAAGTTCTTCCTTCTTTACCTGCTTTTAATAGAAAAATTAATTTTTTCTTTTTTATCTCTTGTGCTATTTGTTCGCATTCTTCTATTCGTTTTTTTTCTTCATTTTGTCTATTTTCTAATTCATTATCTAAAACTTCTTTACTTTTTTTAGAATAAGGAACGGCTAATTTATTTTTAATTAAAAAGTTATTTGCATATCCATCACTAACTTCTAAAATATCATCTTTTTTTCCTTGTTTTTTTACATCTTGTAAAAGAATTACTTTCATGATACGAAGCCTCCGTTTCGTTATTATTATAACATTAACCAACACTTTTGTCATTTTTTACTTACCGTTTTCAATTTTTTAAGCTAAATAAAAAATAGGAGTTGTTGGTATTAATTATTGTAACAAATAATTCTTTCTTTTCAATTCCTAAATTTTTACATTTTTATGCATAAAAAAAATTCACCTTATTAGTGAATTTTTTAAGCTATTTCTTTTTTTGATTTTGCTTTATCCATAGGTAGAATTGGTGCTTCTTCTAATTTATCAATTTGCTCCAAAATTTCTTCTTTTGGTTCTAAAGAAACGTATTTTTGATCACTTTCTAATTTCTCAGCCCATATTGATAAGAATAGCTCAGAAGATTCTTCTCCACGTGTAGCAATAAATTGATTTAAGTAATCTACTCCTCCCAATTTTTCTATAGTATCTGGAGAATAAATTTGTAACCAGTCAGGTAAATCAAAATTGTTTCTTTTGAAAGTAAATAAGTTTTTCATTTGCTCTACTGTAACATTTGGCTTTTGAATAGAGTCGTCTTCTTTCATATAAGAAATATCAAGCATTTCTTTTTCAACATTTTCCTCAGCCCATTTCATAGTTTCTAATGAATCTTTAGCACTAATTTTATCAATCATTTCTGCAAGTTTTGAAGAAAACAAGTATTGAAAATTGTTTAATATTTCAGTTAATTTATTTCTTAATTCTTTACTGTAATATTGTGTAGATAAAGCAAGGGCCATTACTTGGAACCAATCATTTGTATTCGCAACTCCCCAGTGTCCAAAATCAACACGTTCTTTTTCGTCTTGAAATTTTTTACTTAAATTTCCTAATTTTTCTGTTAATAAGTTTGATAAAGTTACACCAAAAAAGTTATTATTTTCTCCGATACGCCATACATCTGAAATACAATTAGCTTCTTCACATTTATTGTATACTGCCATATTTCCATCAGTAAGATCAATTGTAACCTCTATACCTTCTTTATCATAATTGGCTTCTGATGTTGGTTTGCTATAATAATCAAATGCTGGATAGTTTTTACGATTACAAATCAAAGACATAGTAGCACCATAGTAACCTAATTTCCTTGTATCAGGATATGGATCTTTGTTTCCAAAAATTTCTACTTCTTCCATTGTAGTTTCCACTGCTGGAAGACTTTCCTTTAACTTAATATTCGCTGTACCATTTAATAAAAAATATTCATGTAATTTACTACTAGGTGCGTATTTTTCATTTATATCAGTAATGGTATGATAACCAAGTTTAAAACCTTTTACACCTGTTAAATAATGATACAAAAGTTGTATCGGCATATCTTCGTGTGTATCAAAGTTTTCATATATAAATCGAGTAGTTCTTTTATTTATTTTTACTTTGTCTCTTTTTGCCCACCAATCGTAAGCGTCTTGCAATGATAATGTTTTTACATAAGATGGTAAATTTTCCAAATCATCTCCATAAATACTAAATATTTTTTTGTAAGGAAGTTCTGATATATGATGTATATCTACTTCTCCTAAAGAATTTACTGTACGGAAAAGAATAGGATCACCCATCTCATCTTTGTAAACATTAATAATTTGGAATTCTGATTGATTTGATGTCGTATCAATTAATTTATTTAAATCAAACTCCGCCTCTAAATATTCTATAGGATTTTGAGTGAATGATTTATAATTTCCTAAATTAACTCGTATATTGGAACAGCTGGCTAATCCATCTGGAGTAACCGATCTCCATTCTTGTTTAATTGGCTTAGTAGAATCTACATCCACTATAAACATTTGATAAGGTACATTTTCACTTTTTGATCCTTTAGATAAACCTACTAGTACTTTCATATTCAACCTCTTTCTTTTAAAATAACTCTTTTATTCTTATTCTATCCCATTATAGCATAACTATTAGTCAAAATCTACCTTGTTTTTGCATTTATTAGACAATATTTAACATCTTTTGAGCATGAAAAATTTCCTAATTTCTTTTTTTTTATAGAATTTTTTCACTTTCATTTTCTTCAAATTAACAAAATAAAAACATTCCTGTTTTTTAGAATGCTTTATTTTACAAATGGTATTAATGCCATAAATCTAGCGTATTTGATTTGTTCAGCAATGTGTCTTTGATGCTTTGAACAAGCACCTGTCATACGTCTAGGCATAATTTTACCTTTTTCATTTATATATTTATTTATAATCATTACGTCTTTATAATCTACGCTTTTTCCAGCACACATTTGACATATCTTTTTCTTTTTTCTACGAAATTCTGCCATGTTTAATCTCCTTTCTTAGAATGGTAAATCATCATCACTTAGAGCAATTTCTTCTCCAAAATCTTTAAATGGATCTTCTGAAATATCCGAAGTTGGTATACTTGTTCCTGATTCATTAAAATTCGAATGACTGTTTGAATTTGGATTGGTAAAGCCATCGTTATTTTTTGATCCTAAAAATGTACAGTTATCACATATGATATCTGTTGTGTATCTTTTAGAGCCATCTTGTGCATCGTAAGAACCTGTTTGTATTCTACCTTCAATAGCTACTTGACTTCCCTTTATACAATATTTTGCAATATTCTCTGCTTGTTTGCGCCAAGCAACGCAGTTAATAAAATCTGCTCCTCGTTCGCCATTTTGATCTTGAAATGGACGTGATACAGCAAGAGTAAAACGAGTTACATTGGCTCCGCTCATTGTTGTACGCATCTCTGGATCTCTTGCAAGTCTACCGATTAATATTACTTTATTCATTTTTTACTCCTCGTCTAATCGAATGGTTAGATGTCTTAATATATTTTCATTAATAGATGCTTTACGGTTAAGTTCACTGATGGCTGTGTTATTTGCTTCTACAATCATAACATAATAATATCCATTAATTTCTTTTTTAATAGGATAGGCAAGTTTTTTTTCACCTAGTTCATTAAATTCTACAATTTTACCTTTATTTTCTGTGATAATATTTTTCATAAATTCAGCAGATGCTTTTATATTATCACTTTCGTTTGTAGATTTGACAATGAACATAATTTCATATTTTTTCATTTTTCTACACCTCCTTATGGTCTATTTGGCTTTAGAGTTACTAAAGCAAGGAGTAATTCCATACTCGGGATTATTATAACAAAAAAAACATTGTATGTAAATGTTTAATTTCTCCTTATTTTATCCTATTTTTTTTCTATTTTTTTATGACTAATTTTCTTTATGTGAACTTAATAAAATGCATTTTGTTTTTCTATTTATAGTTCTACAGAAAAAAGAAATAATCATTCATGATACTCTAAATTTGTACTACTATTCATAATTTTCTTTAAAACTCTTTTGTATTCTTCCCCTTCTAATATACATGGTTGGTAATTATTTAAATCTGATTGACTAGATAAAGAACATGGAATTATCGTTATTGAGGTATTTTTTAATAGTTTATTTTTATATTGAAATGTTGCCTGAAAAATCATAGTATCTTTATCGTTTGGATTTTTATTTCCGCCAAAAACAAAGTTTCCTAAAGAGTACACTATATATTTCCCCTGATAATTTTCAATTCCTTGCAAAACATGAGGATGATGTCCTAATACCAAATCTGCTCCATGGTCTATAGCATAATGCGCAATATTTTCTTGGGTCTTATTTTGTTTATATTCTCTTTCAATTCCCCAATGATAAGTCATAATAATTAAATTAACTTGATTTTCTTTAAAATAAGAAATCGCCTTTTCTGTATTTACTTTAGCAGTTGTTTCATCCCATCCTGTTAATCCAGCAAGTCCAATTTTTATACCATTACTTTCTAAAATAGCATAATCATTATATCCAAAATAGGGTATGTTAGCTAAATCTAAGTTTTGTTTTGTATCTTGATATCCTTTTTCACCGTAATCAAACATATGGTTATTCGCCAGATTTACGGCTTCAATACTTCCTCTTTCTAAAATATTTGTATAATCCTTTCCTCCTTTAAAATTAAATTGTTTTGTAACTCGATATTCTTCTCCAGCTTCTGTTAAAGTAGTTTCTAAATTGGCTATAGTTAAATCGTCATTTTCCAAAATTTCCTTTACTTCCTCAAAAAAATAGCCATAGTCTTGTTCATTTTCTTCCAAAACATAAGGAAAACTTCTCGGATATCCAAAGTGTATGTCTGTACCTAAAGTGCAATCTCCTACAGCACTTATTGTTATGCTTTTCTCTTCTTCTTGTTTAGCCCAATTGTATTTTGTATTCTTTTTAGGGTTATCTTTTATAACGCCATTTGCAAAATTCATCTCATTTTCTTCTTGAAATGTCCCTTCTTGTTTTTCTTCTATTTTACTACTTCCGGTTAAAAATAGCTCTAAGCTTATTGCCAGTAATATTAGTTTGGTTCTTTTTAAAATAGTTTTCATTTTTACACCTTTTTTCAAATGTTTTTATAATATCATACATTTTTTAAATTACAAGCCTGTGATCTATTAAATAAATATAATTTATACTTTTTCAATTTTTATCTTATAATGACATACTTTTAAAATTTTTAAAAAAAGCAATAAACTAATTTTATTTAAGTTTGTTTCATATCTTGAATATTGTTGCTGAGGAATTCCTAACTGACCTGCTAATTCTTTTTGAGTAAATCCACTATTTTTTCTTATCTCTTTTAAATTTATCATATGGCCAAAACCGTTCGAAAGCTAGCGGCTGTACCAATACTACCTGCATCACGAGCAAAAGTAAAAATACCAGTACCGAAACCATAGATGTAATAGCCCCCACGGCAAAACCAAGGATACGTTTGAAACAAAAACCAAGCTTCGTCTTTATACCAAGAACTGATTTGTCTAGTTTCACTTCCATATTGAACATTCGAAAATGGTCCCATCTCTCCTGTTGCATCTCCTAATATCCTTCGATTGTAGGTAACGTAACTTGTATCATATTGGTATGTATCGTAATATCTTGAATCTGGCAAAGTAACTCCATTACTTAAATTTTCACCGAACCCATATGGTCCATTGAATCCGGAATGGTATTTGCTATTTGGCCCGCTTAGTGGTGTGGTATTATTTGCATTTAACATAACTCCCATCACATATTCCCAGGCCCCTCCACTCATATCATAGATTCCTGTATAGTTTCCAGTTGTTGATGCAACTACTGAGGATGGATTCTTGTAGTTGATGGTTACATTTCCATCTACTCCTAGTGATGTCCCTTCGTATTGGTTACAGCTTTCATTCGTCCCTGTATACCCACAAGTTGGCTCTTGTGTAGCACTATACCCTGTTATATACGATGCATTATTGTTGATTCGTACACTTCCATTACTTCCATATTTACTATGTTGTAAATAGGCAACCGCTCCCCATTCTGTATTCTTCATCATATGACTTTCTAGTTCTCTTTTGTAGTTGTAACTTACTTGATGGGCATTCGCTACTTGGATCCCTCTCCAACTATATACATTGGGTTTGATTTGGAGTTTGTTAGAATCAGATGTATTGACTTGGGCACTCGCTGTTGTTGTGGCTCCTTTGTAGCCACTTTCAAACTTTCCTACCCATAATCCATTTGTCCCAAATGCTAAAAACGCTGGATGGGTCATATAGTCTCCTACTTGACAGTTTCCTCTTGTCCCTGAAGTTCCTGGGGTTGTGCATTCTCCTTCTTTTGTATCACTTGTATTTTCTATTCCAAATCGAATCGCTATTTCATGGACTTTACTTTCATCAATTGTAGTTAGACTTTGGTATTCTCCTAAGTCCCATAGTTGGTAACTGTATTTTGGAATCCATACAAAGTAACTTTCTATATTGCTTTCGGGGATTACATCGTAAGCATAGTATTCTATACTTTCGTCTTCTAAGATGACTGCATTGGCCCATCTTTTGTTTCCATAGTTATACCATTCCGTTGTTACGTTTGCTTTGGTTACAATTCCGTTTTCATCGATTTCGACTGGTATTAGATTTTCAGAAAGTACTGGGTCTGCTCCTTTTAGAAGACTTTCTTTGTAGTTTTTGAT
>CANPIX010000014.1 GCA_947574215.1 uncultured Mycoplasmatota bacterium
TGAGTGGAGGGGCCTGGGAATATGTGATGGGAGTTATGTTGAATGCAAATAATACCACACCACTAAGTGGATCAAGTGGTACATACAATTCTGGTTTTAATGGATTATTAAATGATGGTGGAAATAAAACGGATGGAATTGATTTTCCAGATTCAAGATATTACGATACTTATCAATATAGTGCAGGTTATGTAACATATAGTCAAAGAATCTTAGGAGATGCAACAGGAGAGATGGGACCATTTTCTATTGCCAAGTCTGGAAGTCAAACTAGACAAATCAGTTCTTGGTATAAAGATGAAGCTTGGTTTTTATTCCCTACGAGTTCTTGGTTTATTCGTGGTGGTAATGATATGCTTGGTATGGGTGCTGGTATTTTTGCTTTCCTTCATATCGGTGGAAACTCAGTTCCGAATTTTGGGTTTCGTACCGTCTTGGCGGTATAGTTCATTTTAGTCAATTAAAATAAATTACTCAATAATAAAATAGCGTCTCTTTTTTGAGATGCTATTTTATATTTCTTTTTCTTCAGGGTCTATACATTTCCAATTGACAGTTCCACAAGATGTGCAAATATAAGGAACTAATGTTTTTTTCCCTTTTGGTTTTTCATATTTTTCTATAATTTCTACGCAAAGTAAACCAGTTTCAGTATCTATATACGCTTTACCTTGTTTAGAATCTTTACAATCGCCACAATTTTGATTTTTCATGACCATCCTCCTTATTATTTAATATAAACAAAAATTATGTTAAAATACTAACTAGATGGGCTAAAACAATAACTATAACACAGTCTTTTGCTATAAGTTTATGAATTTCGTATATGGAAAACGAAATATAGAGGAGAACTATTTCTGTCGGAAAAGGTATGGATAAAAAGACAATGCAATAGTTTCAGTTTTTAGAAATTTGAAGGTGAGATTAATGAAAAGAAAAGTGAAAGTAGGAGTTAGCAATCGTCATGTGCATCTAACGGAAGATGTCTATAATCAATTGTTTCAATTTCCACTTACAAAAAAACAAGATTTGAGTCAAATAGGAGATTTTGCTGCCAATGAAACGGTTACTTTGAAAACAGAAAAAGGCTCTATTCAAAATGTACGAATTATCGGGCCTTTTAGAAACTACAATCAAGTAGAAATATCAAATAGTGATGCAAGAAAATTAGGCATTCATCCTCCTGTACGTAAAAGTGGGGAGCTTGAGAATAGCGAAGAGATTACCATTTTAGGAGAAATTGGAAGTGTTACATTAAAAGACGTTTGTATATTATCAGAACGTCATATTCATATGAGTCCTTTTGAAGCAAAAATATGGAAAGTGAAAGACAAACAAAAGGTACAAGTAAAAATAAATGGTAGTAAATCAGGCATTTTAGATGCTTATATTAAAATTAGTGAAAATGGAGTTTTAGCTTTTCATGTAGATATTGATGATGCAAATGCTTTTTTGCTAGAGCAGAATGATGAAGTAGAAGTATTGTGGTGAATTTTGGCATGTGGAAAATTGGAAATATTGAAATTAAAAATCAAATAGTTATGGCTCCGATGGCGGGTTTTTCGAACACAACGTTTCGAAAAATTATTAAAGAGATGGGAGCAGGCCTGATTTATGCAGAAATGGTAAGTGATAAAGCCATTACTTACGAAAGCGAAAAAACGATTGCAATGCTTAAAATGGAAGAACAAGAAAGGCCAATTGCTCAACAAATTTTTGGAAGCGATGTAGAAAGTTTTGTGTCTGGCGCAAAAAGAATAGAGGAATACATGCATCCTGATATTATTGATATTAATATGGGTTGTCCAGTTCCAAAAGTTGCATTAAAAAATCAAGCAGGAAGTGCTCTTTTAAAAGATCCAGAAAAAATTCGAGAAATTGTTTCATCTGTTGTAAATGCTGTACATATACCTGTAACAGTTAAGATTCGTAGTGGCTGGGATGAAAATTCGATTAATGCAGTAGAGGTTGCTAGAATTATTGAAGAAGCTGGAGCTAGCGCCATAACTGTTCATGCTAGAACTAGAAGTCAAGGATATTCTGGAAAAGCCGATTGGAACATAATAAAACGTGTAAAAGAAAATGTTTCTATTCCAGTAATTGGAAATGGCGATGTAACAAGTCCAATCCTTGCTAAAAAAATGTTAGAAGAAACAGGTTGTGATGCTGTAATGATAGGAAGAGGAATTTTAGGGAATCCTTGGTTAATTCGTGAAGCCCTTTTTTATTTAGAAAATGGATTTTTCTTGGATCCTCCAACTTATTTTGAAAAGATTGCTATGATGAGACGTCATTTTGAATGGCTAAAGAATGATAAAAATGAAAAAGTGGCTTTACTCGAAATACGAACAAACCTTTTGTACTATTTAAAAGGTATGCCAAATAATAAAGAAATGAAACAACGTGTTTGTTCTTGCAAAACGAGTGAAGACTTAATAGGTATTTTAAATCTATATGAAGAAGAACTTAAAAAAATTGATTGATAAGGGCTAATAAGAAAAAAAGAAAAGCCCCAATATAATTTTTTTTTGAATGATTCAATATTTTTGCAAAATAATAACCAAATAATAAAATAACTAAAGACATTACACAAAATATAGAACTTATATGTAAAATAGAATAATTATATACAAAGCTCAAAGAAATCATGGTTCCATCTAGAGAATGTGTTAGAGTAATTAAAATACAGTTTAAAATGCTTAGTTTGTTTTGTTTAAATTGGCATATTTCTTCATTACGTAAAGAATTTAAACCTAAAAGTATATATAAAACGGATGTTAATGTCTTTGTCATAAAAGTAAATTTAAAATAATAATATAGAAAAAGAAAAAAAGTATAAATTAAAAAATTTCCAATTAAAATAATAAACATATCTTTTTTAGAAAGGCGTATATTGGAAAGACGTAATCCTATTCCAATAATCCATCCGTCTAAACTGGCTACAATAGCATTTAGTAATAAGAACATAGCATTCACCTTTTGTATACTATGTATTTTTTTAATACGAGTATGTTGTTTTGCCTAGAAAAGTAATAACTTGCTTTCTGAGTGCTAATTAAGTAAAATAGACTTTGAAAAGAGGAAAACTATGAAAAAGAGAGCTTTAAAATCAATGCTGTTTGCCATTTGTTTGCTTTCAGTATTTAAGAGTGAAATACAGGCAAAAGAAGAAACTTATTATTCTAAAGAGGATGTAAAAGAATTTGGTAAAAAGATCGGTAAAGGTTTATTAGATAAAGTTGTAGATATAAATGATAACATTAATGAGCAGGTAAGTGAATTAAAACTTTATAAACACGAGTCTTTATGGCTTATAACCGATAAACCAAATATAAATCCAGATGAAGAGCGTAATTATTATTTTGTAGATGCCAACTATTTATTTTCTTTTACTAAAATTACTATTTTTTATGATCAATACGGAAATCAAGTAGCTAAAAATGATCCAAGCGCCGTAAGAAAACTAGAAAGAACTATGTATCCTTACTTGACTTTGGAAGTAGAAGAAACTTTTTATATGGAATACGATTATGATTTGATAAATTGTACGTTCGTTACAAATTTTGTAGACTTTAATGAAGATTATTTATGGGATGCAGAAACTACTGCAACCTATGGAAGAATTGTAGATATTGATAAAGTCATTCCAGAAGATTTACAAAAAGCAAAGTACAGTGATGCAGACTTACAAGAAATTTTGGAAGTTATTAATGATCCAAGTTATGAATTTATTACTAGTTCATCGTTGAAAAGAGAAAAAAGTAATTAGTTTTCTAAAAAGTGGTATAAAAAGATTGACATTACATACAATTATAATATATAATTTGAATGTACTGCCCAATTAGCTCAGCTGGTAGAGCGCACGGCTGTTAACCGTTAGGTCGTAGGTCCGAGTCCTACATTGGGCGCCATGTGTAATTAAAGTAAACTATAAAATATAGTTTGCTTTTTTTAATATTAAAAAAAAGCAAAAATAAACGTGTAAAAATACGATTAATTTCATAAGATAATATTGTGAAAAATTTTTTTAATCATATGTTTTTATTTAGTACTTGACATTACATAGTACTGGTTGTAATATAATGGTAATGAGGTGATAATTATCAATACACAATTTAAGAAAGGTGTTTTGGAATTGCTCGTCTTATTAATCGTTCATGATAAAGATAAATATGGATATGAACTTGTGGAAGAAGTTAGCAAAATTGTAGACGTTAATGAAGGAACCATTTATCCGATTTTAAAACGATTAACGAACGAAGGGTATTTTGAAACGTATTTAGAAGAGTCGAAAGAAGGCCCCATAAGAAAATATTATCGTATTACGGCTCTTGGAAAAAAAAGAAGCAAAGAACAAAAAAAAGAGTGGTGTACGTTTGCAAGTAGTGTAAATAATTTTATAAAAGGAAGTGGAAAAAATGAGTAAAGAAAAATTTTTAGAGTCGTTACGAAAAAAGCTGTCAATTTTGGAAGAAAGTGAAATTGAAGATATTCTAACCGAATACGAAGGGTATATTGAGGAAAAAATCGCTAAAGGCTCAACAGAAGAAGAAGCTGTAAATTCTATGGGAAATGTAAATGAACTTGCAAAAGATTTGCTAAGTGCTTATAAAATTAAAACAGAAGAAAAAAATAAAGATACGTTAAATAATTTAGTGGATAGTTTTATGCAAGTGTTTGATCGAATTATTTCTGTTTTTGCTAACAAGAGTTTTAATGAAATTGTTCGCTTTATTTTAGAATTGGTTTTTATATTTATAATAATTGCAATTTGTAAAATTCCTTTTGAAATTATTGAAAATATGGGAAGAGGTATTTTTTCTAGTTTTGGTACTATGCCTTTTCGTGTTGTAAATGGTGTATGGAATTTTATACTGGAATTTGCTTATTTAATATTTGCTATTTTATTGTTTATTAAAATATTTGAAAGCCGTTATTTAAACGATGAGTATAAAAGCGTGCTGTTTACAAAAAAAGAAAATGAATTTGCTAAGGAAAAGCCAAAAAAAGAGAAGAATCTTAACGAAGAAAAGCCAAGAGATACGATAGATAAAAATAGACAAGAACATTGTAGTTTTGGAATAATAGATGCTTTAACCAACATTTGTATAGTATTTGTTAAGTTTATATTATTAATGGTTTTATTTGGAGTTTCTTGTTATTTAGTAGGAATGGCCATCGTTACTGGAGTATTGATTTATTTTTTAATAAAAGGTGTCTTCTATTTTGGAATTACTTTTATTACAATGGCTTTATTTGTTTTAGGAATTTTAGCTTTTGTCTTTTTATTCAATTTTATCTTTAATCATAAAAATAGATTAGGAATAATGCTGATAACCTTTTTAGTTAGTTTTGTTTTATTAGGTGTTGGTACAGGAATTTGTGCTATAGAATTTGCAAGTACAAATATCATTTATACAGAAGAACAAGAAAATCTACATACAGAAGAATATAAATTTACGATACAGAAAAATTTACTTATTACAGCAAATCTTTATAATGATAGAAATATAGTAGTGGATGATTCCTTAGGAGATGAAATTAAAGTCGTTTATACTTACAATGACAAACATATGAAAATAAATGCAAATCCTTATATTGCTAAAGAAGGAAATTATTCAATTTTATATACTAGCTACAACGTTGTACAATTTAAATATACAAAAGAATTTTTTGACCATTTTATTGATAATTTGAAAAACAAGACAATTGTTGCAACTTCTTTTGATCATGTAAATGTAAAAATTTATGTAAGTAGTAAGGTTTTGAATCAATTAAAAGAGAATGCTATAGAACAACAAAAAGATGAATATCCAGAAGATTTAGAAGAAATTTGTGATGATTTATCAATGAAGGGATATGCAAGACCCCATTATTGTGAACCTTATTACCGTCATCATAATATGTAAAGAAAGAAAAAAAAGAGAAGAATTTTTGTATCTTCTTTTTTTCTTGTGATACAATAATTATGGTGAATACTATATGAATGAAGAAAAAGTAAGTATGATTGAACGTTATGGAGATAATTTTACCAAAAAAGAGTTTATCACCGATCCCGCTATAGCAAGAGAAGATGAGATTAAACAGTGTATGCTTATTTTGTTAACTCCCGAAAAAAGTGCTCTTTTGGTGGGAAAGCCTGGTATTGGTAAGACAGCTATTGTCGAAGGAATTGCCTATCGTATTCAAAAAGGAATGATACCTGATGCTTTAAAGGGTTGGGAACTGATAAAAATAAACATTACGAGTTTACTAGGTTCTAGCGTAAGTGAAGGACAAGTAGAAAATCGAATTGATTTATTGGTAAAAGAGCTAGAAATGCGTGATAAAACGATTTTGTTCATAGATGAAACCCATGTTTTGGTAAATAAAAATACGGCACAAAATGGTGGTATAGACTTTGCTAATATGTTAAAATCAGGGCTTGATCGTGGATCTATTAAAATGGTAGGTGCTACGACAACAGAAGAATATGAACAATATATTTTACGAGACCGTGCTTTCTTACGTCGTTTTCAAAAAGTGGATGTTTTGGAAAGCGATAAACCAACAACGGTGAAAATTTTAATGGGGACGTATCCAAAATTGGAAAAGAAAATAGGTGTTCAATTAGCTTATACAGATTTTATTAAAGAAAAAATTATGGCTTTTATTGTAGAAATGACGGATGAATACAAACGTGTTTATGAAGTGGCGGCAAGATATCCAGATATTTGTTTAACCATTTTACAAAATGCATTTAGTTATGCACTTTTTGAAAATGAAAGTGAAGTTAAAATTAAGCATTTTTATAAAGCAGTTTGTAACGCAAGAAATATATATGAAGATGCCAAAGTAAAAGAAATTGCACGTTTTAAAGAAATATTTGCAGATTTGATACGAGAAGAAAATGTGGATTTGGAGGATACCGATTAATGAAGAAAATTACCATTTGTGGAAGTTTGAAGTTTCAAAGAGAAATGATGGAAATAGCCTTACAACTTGAATTGGAAGGAAATTGCGTTTTTACTCCTGTATTTTCTATAAATGGAAATAAAGATGATTTTACAGAAGAGCAATTGGAGATTCTTAAGAAAATGCATCAAGAAAAAATTAAACTGTCGGATGCCATTTTGGTAGTCAATGTTAATAATTATATAGGAAGTAGTACAAAAAGAGAAATTGAATTTGCTCAAAGTTTAAATAAAGAAGTTATGTATTCTACTCATTTCGTAAAGAATAAAGAATAGGAAGGAAAATAGAAATGGAAAGAAAAATTAAAGTCGCTCAAATTGGGTGCGGCAAGATGGCAAAATACACGATGCGTTATAGTTTTGAGAAAGGAGCAGAAGTAGTACTTGCTTTTGATGTTGATGAAACGATTATAGGAAATGATATTGGTTCTATTATGGAAACGAATAATAAAAATATAGTTGTTGAAAATATTTCTACATTAGAAGAACGCTTAAAGGAAGCAAAACCAGATATTGCAATTGTAACTACAATGAGTTTACTAAACGATTTAGGAGATACCCTTCGTACTTGTGCAAAATGTCGTGTGAATGTAATTACAACTTGTGAAGAAGCGTTCTTTGCAAGTAATTCGAATCCAACACTATTTAAAGAATTGGATAGTTTAGCAAAAGCTGGTGGAATAACGATTACGGGGTGTGGATATCAAGATATTTTTTGGGGAAATTTAGTTAGTAATTTAGCTTCTTCTACTCATACGATTACTAAAATTAAAGGAAGCAGTTCCTACAATGTAGAAGATTATGGAATTGCTCTTGCTCGTGCACATGGTGCGGGCTTAACATTAGAAGAGTTTGATAAAGAAGTGGCTAGTAATGATAGAATAAGCAAAGAAGAAAGAGAAATATTAATTGAAAATCGTGAGTTTGCTCCAAGTTATATGTGGAATGTAGCAGGATGGTTAATTGATAAATTGGGTTTACATTTAATTTCTATGAATCAAAAATGTGTCCCTCAAACAAATCCTGAAGACATTTATTCTAATACATTAGATATGACTATAAAAGCAGGGGATGCAACTGGTATGAGTGCAGTTGTTACAGCAACGACAGAAGAAGGAATTACGATTGAGGCGGAATGTATAGGTAAAGTCTATAATAGTGAGGAATTTGATGTCAATGCTTGGACGATTGAAGGAGAACCAAATACATCGATGATTATTAATAAACCTTGTACAGTGGAATTAACTTGTGCGGATATCGTAAATCGTATTCCAGATGTTTTAAACGCTCGTAGTGGCTTTGTTTCAACCAGTGAAATGCCAGAACTAAAATATCGTGTAAAAAAATTAAATAAATACGTAGAAAAAGAATAGCTAACGCTATTCTTTATCTTTTATTAATTACAGCTCTAAATAATAAAATTGCCAAAAAAGCTATTAAAGCAATTCCAAAAACAATTAAAATTTCATCGGGCATAAATCGATTTAAAAAAGTATGAATATTGGAAAATAATTTTGTTATAAATCTAGTGGCATCTTGTATAAATTCCATAAGTTGTCTTGCAAAAGTTAAAATAATATTCAGGTTTAACATAGTATCACATCCTGAAATTATTATAATATACTCTTGCAATTTTTTCAAATTTTTGTTATTCTATTATTGCTTATGGCGGAATTGGTGAAGTGGTTAACACGCCGGATTGTGGCTCCGGTATGCGTGGGTTCGATCCCCACATTTCGCCCCATATTGAATTTTACGCACACCTTAGTGTGAGATAAAGTAAAAGTTTGTAATACTTGATATTATGGGCTTTTTTCTTTTGTAAAGGTGTGGTGAGTATAAAGTAGTAATCAAAGGAGTATAAAAATGAGTAAAGAAATTAATTATCCAATTAAATATGCCGTATTAGAATTAAAAATAAAAGGTGGGTGGCTAGTTGGATATGAATATATTACACAAGGTTTTATAGTTTCAAAATGTTATGTCATGGAAAGTAAAATCGCTTATTGTTTTGATGGGACAAATAAAATAACACATAAAGTTGTATTTCCTTTTGAAGATATTTCTTGTTTGCAAGTTTCAATTATACATGGTAAACCAAGTATCGGTGAAAAAAATATACCTTCTTATGATGCTTGCTCTAGACCTTATCCAGTTAATGTTGTTACAGATTTATATGATTCCTATGAAGAAGCTAAATGTGATGCTGAAGCAAAAAATGAAAAATGTAGACATGATTTGCTATTAGATGTGAATGTATGTAATCCAAATTGGAAAGAACAATTTATAAAAATAGAAGAATTTAACAAAAAATTAGAATTATGTTATTTATTTGAAAAATTAGCATTAGAAAAAACCAAAGATATGGAGATAAGTGAGTCGTTATCTATTAATGAACAAGTAACTTCTATAAAGATTTTAAAACCAATAAAAAAATAAATTTTAAATAAATAATTTACAAATGTATTGGTTGTATTCAAATTATATTTCTTATATAAAGAAAAAAGGAAAATCAGATTTATAAAATTTTATTTTTAGATTCAAGTTTATAAATAGAATAGATATAAATTCTTTTTTATTTCATACAATGTTTTAAAAGGTGTGATTGCAATGCACTCAAATATGGAATACACTTTAGATTTTGTAATACCTGCAGGGCCAACGGGGCCAATGGGACCTACAGGAGTAACCAATTTGTGTTTTATAAAGTTTGCTGATTCTTCTAATGTTGGAAATATGTCGATAGATACTAACATAATATTGCCTACGAATACTTCCAGTTATACCGTGACATCTAATACGGTTACTATTAATGAAACTGGTTATTATGAAATTACTTTTTGTGGAAAAATTGATAGAAATCCAGCCAATAAAAGAATTGATGTGAATTTGATGAGTACTATTTCAGGAGTTACTACAGAAATGAGTGGAATGTCGGGGCAGTGGTTTGCTGAATCATCTCAAGTAATCCATTTTTCTCAAACTAGTATTTATCAATTTGAAAATCCAATTACTTTTAGCGTTTCAATAGCCATTAATGGAACAACAGCGTTTAATGTAAGTTCTGTAAATTTATTGATTAAAAAATTACCGTTTTAATTAGTAATATTACATCTCAGTGTATTCATTGGTTTTATTCATTGTGTTGGCATATTCATTGATTACTAAACTTGTGGTAGTTAAAAGCATAGTTGCAATAGAAGTTGCATTTATTATAGATGTGGTAACAACATTTAAAGAATCTAAAATGGAAGTATTTTCAATAGTTTCCATTTTTTCTTGCTTTACATTGTATATTTTTTGAAAGTTTTCTTTTTTTATAGTTTCAATAAAAGAGATAGAATCCAATCCCGCATTGGAAAGAATTTTTATAAATGGCATTTTTAAAGCTTCTTTAAAAATAGCTTCTGCATCCGTTTTTGGGACAATTCCAGAAGCAATTTTTAAAAGCGTTATTCCACATCCAGGTAAAACTCCTGTTTTACAACTTTCTAAAGCACACAAAGCATCTTCTAAACGCATTTTCATTTCATGGCATTCGGTTTTGGTAGGTGCTCCAATATAAATGGTCGCAAGACCATGTTTAAACATTGCTATTCTTTTTTCTAAAAAAACTTGTTCATATTCGTCCTTGTATTCTTTTACTTCTTTTTCTAATAAAGAGACATAATTTTTAATTTTAGTATTTTCGATAAAATCGAAACAAATTGTATCTTTGGTAATGTTCAAATGTCTAACAAAACCGATAGCATCTTTTGTAATGAAATTATAGTTTTCAATTATTTTAGCATCGGTAAGAATTTCTAAATCTTTTTCTAAATTCCTTTGATGCATTCCGTATTCAGCAATTTTTAAGATACAGCAATTGAGTTCATTTTCCAAATGCAAAGATATCATTTCTCGTAGTACATTTTCACTGTATTCGTTTGCAAAAATGACTAAATTTCTTTTCTTTTGCATGCAATCATTTAAAATAAAACTTATATTTTCTAGATTTTCTAAATAATTATGAACGATTAAAACATAAGCTTGTTCCATTTCTATACTTTTTTGTTCTTTTAAAAAATAATCGCTTACTAATTCAGTATTTAGAATATATCCTTTTGTAAACAAAATATCTAATTGATTTTCTTCCATTTCTTTTATAGTTATAGCGTTTTTATTTTGTACTTTAAAAAAAGCTTCTTTTGCAATTTTTCCTAATTCTTGATCGTTCGTAGCTACTGATGCTATATGCAATAAATCATTTTCATCTGGTATTCTTTTTTCTTGTTCTATTTTTTTTACAATCTTTTCTAACTGTATAGATAATTCTTTTTTTAATAAAATAGGATTTTTTCCTTTTTCAATATATTTTAAGCTCGTATTAAAAATGCTTTTTAAAAGCACTAATGTGGTTGTTGTTCCGTCTCCTACTACTTCATTGGTTTTTAAAGAGGCTTCTTTCGCAATTTCCAAAATGGTATTTATTACTTCATCATCACTTTCAATGTTTTTTGCGATAGTGGCTCCATCGTTTGTGATAAAAGGAGTAAACAAAGAATGATCTATAATTACATTGCTTCCTTTAGGTCCAAGAGTAGAACCAACAATATCACAAAGTAAATTGATACTTTCTTGCATTTTTTCTTGCAATTTTGTTCCTGTTAAAATTTTTTTCATAATTCCATATCCATTTCTGTCATGTATTTCCAATATTTTTTTGGCATAAAATTTTTGCGACAACGGTCATTTTTTCTTTCACGAATGCCAATCGTGTTGTAAAATATTTTCCATAATTTCTCCATTTCCATTTCGGTTTTACTTAACATAGTTGTTTTTAAGGTAAAATCATCTTCAGAAACCAAATAATCGTTTTTCTTGTCGTATATACTTAGTATTCCTCTTTTTACGTCTTTAATAATCCAATATTCATTCTTAAGTCTTTTTTTAAAATGGTTAGAAACTAAGTAAAGAATGTCATTCACTGGTTCTATTTCTGCATACAAAATATGATTTTCTAATTCTTTAAATCGAAGAAATCCTTTGTATTTGTGTGATTCGTGTAAAACATATTTTGCTATTGTAATTGTTTTTTGCACACATCTTAAATTGCGATGGTACATTACTTTTTCTTGGTATTTTATTCCATTTAAAATAAAATAATAAAGAATTAATTCTTTTTGTTCGATTGTAGATAAAAATACGTAATAAATGGAGCGATAAGCGTAAGGACCCATGCATTCAATAATTGTACGAATAGCATCTTGTTTTTCTTCTATTTTTAAAGAAATAACATTATCTAGTAAGTTTGGTGTATAGGTGGTATTTTGAATATTTCCTGGTTTGATGTTGTTTTTGATTAAGTAAAGAATCAAATTTAAAAGCGAAATAAAAGTATCTTCATAAAGAAAGCAAGCTTCATTCATTAAATAACCTCAATTGTTCCTGTATTATGGTTTTAGGTGTTTTTTCTTCTAATACTAAGTTTTTTTCTATAAATTCGTGACAAAATAAATTTTGGCTCATAAAGTATTTTCCATTACAAGTAATGAAATATTTTGCTCTTTTTAAAACAACACCCATTTTTTTTAAATCAGCAAAAGTAAGAGAAAAAACACGTCTGGAAGTAAATATTCGTTTAGCGGATTTTACACCAATGCCAGGAATTTTTAATAAATCGTTATAAGAACATTTATTAATTTCTTTTGGGAATTCTTTTAAATGGCGTAAAGCCCAGTCGGCTTTTGGATCTACTAAGATATTGAAATTTGGGTTCTTTTCGTCTAATAAATCTTTTACTTTAAAATTGTAAAACCTAAGTAGCCAATCGGCTTGGTAAAGGCGATTTTCTCGTTTTAAAGGCGGTTTTTCTAAAGTAGGAAGTAATGTATCTTTATTTACAGGAATATAAGCCGAGTAAAAAACTCTTTTTAGTTGATAATTTTTGTAAAGCGTCTCACTTTTTTCCATAATTTCCAAATCACTTTCCTTTGTAGCTCCAATAATCATTTGGGTACTTTGACCAGCAGGTACGTATTTTTTAGAATTATTTGTTTTTATATAATGCATAATTTTTGTTACTTTGTTTTCACTTTTGTTAGGAGCAAGAAGTTTTAAACCTTGTTCGGTTGGAAGTTCAATATTGGCACTTAGTCGGTCTACCAAAAATCCAAGTTTTTGTAAAAGTGATTCGCTAGCTCCTGGAATGGCTTTGGCATGAATATATCCGCCAAAGTGGTATTTTTTTCGCAAAAGGGTAATGGTTTTAATAAGCAATTCCATCGTATAGTCTGGACTTTTTATAATTCCAGAACTTAAAAATAATCCTTCTATGTAATTTCTTCTGTAAAAATTTAAAGTGATTTCGCAGACTTCTTCTGGAGTAAAAATTGCTCTTTTTATGTTATTACTTTTACGGTTTAAACAGTATTTGCAATCGAAAATGCAGCTGTTGGTCATTAGTATTTTTAAAAGGGAAATACATCTACCGTCTGATGCAAAAGAGTGGCAAATACCTGAGAGTGCAACGTTACCGAGTCCATCTTTTGTTTTTCTTGTACTTCCACTAGACGAGCAAGATGCATCGTATTTGGCACTATCCGCTAAAATTTTTAATTTCTCTTGTTGTTCCATAAAAATATCACCATGTATAGTATAAACAATTTTTAAATATAAATCAAACAAATGTTTGTAAAAACGGGTGAAAATTTTTAGCAAACATCTTTCTTTACTTTTGGGTTATTATGACTTATAATAGCGAATACATTAAGGGGGAAAACGGATATGGAGATAGTAGAAAAATTAGAACAAGGTGATATTTCTATTTTAGAAAATGATTTTATATCTATAAAAGAAATCCAAAATAGTATTGAACAAATTCGAAGAAGTGAACGAAAAAAAGAGATAATCAATGGATTTTTAAATCAGTTGAAAAATTTAAATCCTGAATTTTGTATGAATGTTGTTTATGATATGGATGCGTATCAAGAAGTTGTTTTTTCTATTTTGCAAAAAAGTAAAGATCCTTTAGCGTATTTTAGTAAAGATAAGTTAGAGAATATTTTAAACAGAACAAGTTGGGGAGTTTCTTTTATTTATGAAAATTTAGAGGAAATTTTAATACGAAATCTTGATTTTTATAAGCCTTTATTGCATTTTGTCTTTTCTCATAAAGAAACAGAAAAAAGATTTATCGATTCTCTTTTTATGCATTCGAACTTGAGTATAAGAGCGGGTTTTATGCTTTATGTAGCAGAAAATCATTTTGCTGAAATTTCTAACTTTTATGATGAAATTACTAACTATTTTACTTGTTTTCATCAAGGAAAATTAGAATATATGCCAAGTAAATATGTCTCTCGGCTAGCTATTTTACTTTTAAAACAAGGTTCTAGAAAAAACTACTATCAAATTAAAGAATTTATTTTAAAAAATTATAAAGAAAATGATTTGGCACGTTTCTTTTTAGAAGAAAGTAATCTGAACTTAGAAAATGAATTCTTAACGGATTGTGATCGCCTTTTTACTACTTCTGCTAATTATCAGTTTGAAATTTTTGAAGATTATTCTAATAGGTTATCTAAAGAAGTGCAAGAAAGCTTTACCAAATTTTTATCTTATTTTAAAAATGAAAAATTATACCTAGCTAATTTTGAATACTACGATATTGAACTGATTTTAAAGAATGGATTAGGAAGAGAATTACGTGAATATATCGATAAATATTTGTCTCTTAGTAAACGAACGGATTCTGAATTTATAAGAAGTGGCACTACGACTTCTTGTTATCGAATTGGTGACTATGCGTTTAAACTGTGTAAAAGTAAATGGTCTTGTGAAGAGATTATTTGTCCTGATTTGTATATTATAATAAAAAACTTAGAAGAGCATTATCTACGACTTCGTAATGGAGAAGTTGTAGCTGGATTAGAAGTACAACCCTTTTTAACAAGATCGATAAAAGAATATCCTAAAGATGTTCAAAAAAAGATTTGTTTGTTTTTGCGCCAGGAACTTGAACGACTAGGATGGTACAATTTGGATTCTTTAATTGGAAGCAGTTGTGGGGATAACGCCATGCTATTAGATAGTTATTTAGATGCAGATGCTCCAAGTTTAGAACGAGTTCCTCCATTTTTTAAACAATATCCAGCGGTCTATATTGATCGAGATCGTTTTTATAGAATAGAAAATCATTACCCGCATGAAAGATAAAGTATAACAGAATCAAAATTATGGAAAACTAATACTATAAAAGGGGTATTGTTATGGCCAATTTAAAAAAATACAACGAAAAAAGAAATTTTACAAAAACAAAAGAACCTGTTGGTAAAAAAGAAGTTTCCCGTCAAAAACTTCGTTTTGTTGTTCAACATCATATGGCAAGGCGTGAACATTATGATTTTCGTTTAGAGTGGAAAGGCACTATGATTAGTTTTGCTATTCCAAAAGGACCTTCTTACAGTCTGAGTGATAAACGCCTGGCGGTTCATGTGGAAGATCATCCTTTATCTTATCGTAATTTTGAAGGAACTATTCCAAAAGGAGAATATGGTGGGGGAACGGTTATGGTTTGGGACGAAGGCTACTGGTGTCCTTCTGGAAATCCCACTAAAGATTTTAAAGATGGCTCTATAAAGTTTATTTTGTATGGGAAACGATTAAAAGGTGCTTGGACCCTTGTTTATTTTAAAGAAGACAATTGGTTGCTTAGGAAAGAAAAAGATGATTTTTATCTTTTTTCAGATATACATGAGTATCATACCAGTGTGAAAACAGGAAGAACAATGGATGAAATAGCAAGTGGAGAGAAACCTAGTCTTAAAAACTCAAAAAAAGAAAGTGTTGTGGAAAGTGTTCAAATTTCAAATCCAGAAAAAACAATTTATGAAAAGCCAAAGCTAACTAAAATGGATATTGTTCATTATTATTCTAGTGTTTCTAAACGTATGCTTCCTTTAATTGAACAAAGAATTTTAAGCACTATTCGTTGTCCAGAAGGAATAAAAGGAGAGATTTTTTTTAAGAAACATTTAAAAACAAAAAGTGAAGGGATCGGTCGTATTACCTTACCAAGTGATAAGGATAGAAAAGAAGATTACTATTACATTCGTGATCAAAACGGTCTAATCAGTGAGGTTCAAATGAATAGTTATGAATTTCATATATGGGGAAGTAAGATTCCTAATTACAATCATCCAGATTGTTTGGTTTTTGATTTGGACCCTGATGAAGGGATGTCTTTAAAAAAAATACGTGCTGGAGTAAAAGATTTAAAAAGTGTATTGGATGAAATTGGTTTGGTTTCCTTTTTAAAAACCAGTGGTGGAAAAGGGTATCATGTTGTTGTACCAACGAAAAAATTAAAAACTTGGGCAAGTGCTCGCACTTTTTCTAAAAATATAGCCATTTTAATGGAA
Organism: uncultured Mycoplasmatota bacterium; assembly: GCA_947574215.1. Taxonomy (GTDB): domain Bacteria; phylum Bacillota_I; class Bacilli_A; order RF39; family UBA660; genus MGBC108787. Next base: position 16,355 of record CANPIX010000014.1, read on the forward strand.
ACGAAATGGCCAGATAAGTATACAAGTAACGTGAGAAAAGAATCTCGCAAAGGAAAAATTTTTATCGATTGGATACGAAATACAAAAAGTGCTACTTCTGTTGCCCCTTACTCTTTACGTATAAGAAAAAAAGCAAGGGTCTCAATGCCTATTCAATGGTATGAATTAGATAAAGTAAAACCCGATGAAATTACTATAGATATGGCTATAAAAAGATTAAAAAGAAAAGATCCTTGGGAAGATTTTTATAATGTAAATTGAATGGTAAAATTTTTTTAATCATAAGATATGTCTTAATGAAAACGTCTTATATATTTATGGGAAAGAAGCAAGATTTCTTTTTTTATGCTATTGTTTACAAAATATAGTATAATTTATGTATAAATGTAAAAAAGACATAGAAATTTTACTAAAAAAACTGGAGATAAAAAAATTATGAATAAAGATATTGAAGATTTAATAAAAGAAACGATTAATAAGAATAGTCTTATTAAAGTTAATGATCAACTTTATTTAAAACAATACCAAATCGAAGTCTTGGATTTTTATCATATTGAATATAAAAAGGCTACTACAGTAAGTGAAATTTTATTTTTAATAGAAGAAGTATTAGAAAATGATTTTAGTGTGGATACAGATGCTTTAGATGAAGTTGCACAGTCTTTACAAGAATTTAATTATTATCATAATACAAACAAATAAGATAGAAAGAAGTGTTACAGTGCCAAATGAAAATACAAGAATACTTGTTATTAAAATGTATTCAGGAAGTTTTGTGAAAATATACGGAAAATATTATGCCGCTGAAAAGTTTAATTTAGAAGAAAATAATGGAAAGTATTATGGAATTATTAATGGATGGAAAAATCCAAGCAATGGTTGTTATCATTTGAACAACGTAGATATTTCAAAAATTGATCCTTTTTATGAAAATAAAGATAAAATAGAAAATGTTTTGGTTGTGTATGTAGAAGAGACAACATCTCCTAATGTTAAAATAGTTGCTTTCGCGAAAAATTCCATTATTTATCGAAAACCACAATCTGGGAAAAATCTAAATAGATTTATTGAAAATGTGAATACAGGAGAGCCAGATGTTATAGATTATCATATTGTTACCAATAAAGATGATATGTTAAAAATAGAGACAAATAACTATGAAATTGACTTTAAAAAATATCCTTCTTTGCATTATATGTTTCGAAATCAAAAAGCGTATTTGGATAATCCTAGTGATAGGAGCAAGTTAGAAGCGTATCAAAGTTTAAAAAGAGAAATAATTCATTATTACAATACAATTTATGGCAATTTAGAAGATGAAATTACAGAAGAACAATACAATAGTATAAATGAAAAAGAAGCTAAAGAATATAAAGAAGATGCTCATAGAAATTTAAAATATAATACAATTTTAAAAGGAACAATTATATCTAAAATACCTGCTTGTTCTAAAAAAGCATTGGTATTATATGAATATAAATGTAGTTACGATGAAACACATACAACTTTTATAACAGCTCAAAATAATCCTTATATGGAAGGACACCATTTAATACGATGTACAAAAGAAATTGCTGAAGATTTTTACAATCGTTTTCAAGTTAATATAGATATATCTAATAATATAGTTTGTTTGTGTCCAAATTGTCACCGTAAAGTTCATTATGGCAATACAGAAACTAAAAAAGAAATTTTAACAAAATTGTATGAAAAACAAAAAGAAAAATTGGAAGAAGTGGGAATAAAAATTACTTTGGATGAACTTTTTACAATATATAATGTGAAGAAGAAAGAAGAATTGTTATGAAAAAAAAGGTTGTGTTTATTACAGGTGGAGCTAAGGGAATCGGTGCTACTATGGCTCGTAAAATGGCCAGTTTAAACTATAATATAGCTCTTAACTATTTAAAAAGCGAAGAAAAAGCACAAGCGTTAAAAGCCGAAATAGAAAATACTTTTGGAACTCAAGTACTACTTTTACAAGGTGATATCGGCTCCGAAGAAACTGTAAAACGAATGGTAAAAAAAACAATTGATGTGTTTGAGCGTATTGATTGTTTAATTAATAACGCTGCTTTGTGTCAAGATAATTTTTTTCATGAAAAAACAGGAAAAGAATTTGAAAACGTATTAAATACCAATTTAGTAGGCACTTTTTTAACTTGTAAATACGTTGGTATGGAAATGAAAAAACAAAAATCTGGTAGAATTATTAATATTTCGTCTACAAATGGAATCGATACCAATGAAGTGTATTCTATGGATTATGATGCATCTAAAGCAGGAGTACTTTCTTTAACGCATAATTTTGCAAAAGCTCTTGCCCCTTTTGTTTTGGTAAATGCAGTGGCTCCAGGTTGGGTAAATACAGAATCCGTTTTAGAAATGAATCCTACGTATTTAGAAAGCGAAAAGAAAAAGTGTATGTTAGAACGTTTTGGAGAACCAAAGGAAATAGCAGAAGTAGTGGCATTCTTAGCAAGTGATGAAGCTAGCTACATTAATAATACAATTATCCGAGTAGATGGAGGATTAAAATGAATCGAGCGATTGCCATTATTCCAAATGAAATGCTTTTAAATGCTAGTCCTGTTATTAAAGACGTTCGAGATGATGAATACCATGGAATGAAAATTGAAGATTTTTCTAATTTTTATAATTTAGGGATTACTTCCGAAAGTTTAGGAATCGAAAAAGGATTTTATGGTGGCATGGTTTGGCAGGTTGCACTAACTTCTCTTGGTCATGCTGTTGTTTGTTTTGGATTCCCAATGGTTGTGTATCTTCCAAAAAAATTTTCAAGCGGACAAAAGAAATGGTTTTTGGATTACAAAACTTTTTTCAATAAACATAAAAAAATATTATCAATTGTGCAAGTGGATGAATTTGAAAATGTTCTTATGAAATATGGTCCTGAAGTGGAAATAGATAAATTTAAAATTCTTTATTCTCTTATAGAAAAAGAGCTAATTTTAGAAAGTAGTGATTTAAAAAGATGAAATGGAATAATTTATTAAACGTTAGTGAAAAAGTAGTAGAGTTAGCCGATGCTTGTGAAAAGGAATTGGTAAGTGTTTTTAAGTCGATTGATGAGATATGTGAATACAATTCAATAAAAGTTATGAAAGCGTTTTGGGAGTGTGAACTGAGCGAAAATGCTTTTCATGGTTCTACAGGGTATGGATACAATGATATTGGTAGAGATACAATAGAAAAAATTTTTGCAAACATTTTTAAAACCGAATCGGCTTTGGTAAGAAGTCAAATGGTAAGTGGTTCTCATGCTTTATCTACTACTCTTTTTGCTCTTTTACGTCCAAAGGATTTATTTTTATCCATTACAGGACTTCCTTACGATACATTACACGAAGTAATCGGTATTAAAAAGAATGCAAGTTCTTTACAATCTTTTGGGATTTTGTACGATCAAATTGATTTAGTAAATGACGATTTTGATTATAGCAAAATTGAAGAGTATTTGAAAAACAATAAAGTGAAAGTAATAGAAATTCAAAGAAGTAAAGGCTATTCTACTCGAAAAAGTATTTCTATTGACAAAGTAGAAAAGGTAATACAACTTATAAAAAAAATAGATAAAAATATTATTGTTATGGTAGACAACTGCTATTGCGAATTTGTAAATATTTTAGAACCCAGTGAAGTAGGAGCAGATATAGTTGTAGGGTCTTTAATTAAAAATTTAGGGGGTGGAATTGCCCCAAACGGAGCCTATATAGTGGGGAGAAAAGAACTTGTTGATTTGTGTGGAGAACGTTTAACGCTTCCAGGAGAAGGAAGAGACGTTGGACCAACTCTTGGTATTAATAAAAGTATTTTACAAGGACTTTATTTTGCTCCTAGTGTTGTTGCTAGTTCTTTAAAGACAGCGGTATTTACTAGTTTAATACTTGAGAAACTAGGCTATCAAGTAGAGCCACGATATAATGAAAATCGTACAGATATTGTAGAAAATATTATTTTCAATCAACGAGAAGATTTAATAAAGTATTGTCAAGGGATTCAAATGGGTTCTCCTATAGATGCAATGTTTTTACCAGTTCCAGATTCTATGCCTGGTTATGAAGATGAAATTATTATGGCAAGTGGTTCTTTTACACAAGGAAGTAGCATTGAACTTTCTTGTGATGGTCCCCTTCGTAAACCTTTTATTGCATATCAACAAGGTGGGGTAACTTACGAATACGGAAAAATTGGTGTTTTAAAAGCCATTGATAATTTACTTAAATAAGAATTTGTTCTATTAAATTTATAAAGAGTTTAGAACAAACGTGTTATAATACTTTTAGTAATGGAGTTATTTAAATGGCAAAAAAGAAAAAAATGGATATTTTGTATGAAGATAAAGAATTACTAGTTGTTAATAAACCAGCTGGTTTGCTTACGATTGCTACAGAAAAAGAAAAAATACATACGCTATATCATGAAGCACGCGAATACGTGAAAAAGCAAAATCCTAAAAATAAGATTTTTATTGTACATCGATTGGATAAAGATACCTCGGGAATTGTTATTTTTTCTAAAAATGAAAAATTAAAAAAGGATTTGCAAAAATATTGGAATGAAGTGGCAATTGTAAGAGAATATTTAGCTATTGTTGAAGGAAAAGTGTCCAATAAAAAAGAAACATTAAAATCATTTTTAAAAGAAAGTAAAACACATCAAGTATTTAGTACGAATAATGATGGTGTCCTTGCAATTACGCATTATGAAACTCTTGCTAGAAATAAAAATTATTCTTTACTAAAAATTAGAATCGATACAGGTAGAAAAAATCAAATACGTGTTCAATTAAGTGAAATAGGTCATTCTATTGTTGGAGATAAAAAGTATGGTGCTTTAAAAAATCCATTAGGAAGATTGGGACTTCATGCAAGTTGTGTTTGTTTAAAAATAAAAAATAAATCCTATGTAATAAGAGCAAAAACTCCAAAAGAATTTCAAAAAATGTTTGCACAAGAAATTGAGACGTATGAAAGAATGGGTGAAGAAATATGGAACGATTGCAAAAAATAATTGCGAATAATGGATATACGTCTAGAAGAAAAGCAGAAGAATTAATAAAAATGGGTAAAGTTAAGGTAAATGGAAAAGTGATTTTAGAACTTGGTACGAAAGTTAATAAAGAAGATACTATTGAAATTGAAGGAAACGTTTTAAAAATAAACGAAAAAAAGGTGTATTATCTTCTTAATAAACCGCGTGGAGTCATTAGCAGTGTAACGGATCCAGAAAACCGCAAGACCGTTGTTTCTTTAATTGATACGGATGAGAGAATTTATCCAATTGGAAGACTTGATTACGATACGACTGGTCTTATTTTACTTACAAATGATGGAGAACTTGCTAATTTACTCATGCATCCGAAAAATGAAGTAGAAAAAAAGTATATTGCCAAAATCGAAGGGGTATTATCCCCTAGTGAATTTTATGGATTAAAAAAGGGAATTGTAATAGAAGGTAGAAAAGTAATTCCTACGCATTTAAAAGTAAAAAAAGAAATTGAAAATAGCTCTATTGTAGAAATTTGCATTTTAGAAGGTAGAAATCATATTGTAAAAAAAATATTTGAAAGTTTAGGGCATCCAGTGGAAAAATTAAAAAGAGAAAGTTACGCTTTTTTAACTTTAGGAAATTTAAAGTCGGGAGAATATCGTGAGCTTTCTTTAAAAGAAGTAAAAAAATTATATAGTTTAAAATAAAAAATGTCTTGTTCTTTCAAGACATTTATTCGTTTTCTGTATCGTTACAATGGCAATCATCACAAGTACATGGATCACAAGTACAATTTGGGTTATCGCAAGTGTGTTCTTCACTACAATCGCAAGTTTCACAATCACAATCTTCACAATGGCATTCTTGATTTTCTGTTTCGGTTTCTTCTTTTAATTCAATAGCACTTGTTGGACAAGACTCAATTGCATTTACTAAGTTATCACTTTCTAGATTTTCATTGGAAATCACACTAGATTTTCCTTCTTCGTTGAATTCAAAGTGTTCTGAATCTATAGCAACACAAGCTCCACATCCTATACATTTTTCTTCGTACACCTTTATTTTTTTCATTCTTTCATCTCCTAGTAAAATTATACGAATAGAATTCTGAAAAATCAACTACTACCTATTTAAAATTTGCAAAATTTGTGGTATTATGTTTTAGAATAAGCGTAGGTGAATAATCATGAGTTCTAGAATGGATAAATACAATACAATGAGAAATACTGTAAATGAAAATTATAATTCGGATGTTTATAGTGCTTATGGTTCTAGATCTAGAAAAAATGAAGAATTGTATCATGAAATGACCCATGATGAATTAGAAGAAATTAATTTGGCAAGTAATGCCCATATCATTGGCGAAAATGAAAAAAATATTGATGTGGAAAGAATCAAGCAACTTTTGGAAAAAAAATATCATGAAGAACCGCGTAAATCGAGAGTATTGCTTAAAGAACAAGATGATGAAGAATATGAAGAAGAGAAAAAAGAAGAAACAAAAGAATACAATATCAATGCCATTATAGAAAAAGCAAAGCAAGAAAAAGAAATTGATTACGAAAGAGAAAGACTAAAAAAAGTGCGAGATACTCAATATGATATTTTAAGAGGTCTTTCTTTAAATGATAAAGAAGAGGAAAAAGAAGAATCTAAGGTTACGAGTAATAAAGACGATTTAGTGAATTTAATTAATACCATTACGGAGCAAGAACTAACTCGAGAAATGAATCCTTTGGATATTTTAACAGATTTAAAAGGAAATGATGATACCGTTGTTTTGGATGGTATAAAAGAAGAAATTGATAAAAAATTAGAAAAAACTACTAATAAACCAATTGAAAATTCTTTGAAAGGTGATTTAAAAAGAGATATAGATAAAACTTTTTATACCAATTCTGTATCATTTTCCAAAAGTGATTTTGATGACTTTAATGATTTAAAAGAAGATGTGGAAACCAATAAGGTTTTAATTCGGGTTCTTGTAATTATTATTACAATAGTATTTATTGCAGGAATTTTATTTTTTGCTAATCAATTTTTTCATTTAAATTGGTTTTAGAAGTAAAACCTTTTTTTGTGTGAAAATTACTAAATATCTATTTTTATCGAAAAGAAATGCAAGAAAATTTTATTCTTGATATTTATAAAAGAATAAATTTCTATTAATAAATATTGAAATCAAAGCTTTTTTATGTCATTAGATTTTATATAAGATGCCGATTCAGTTTTTAAATTTTTCTTTGAATAAAGCTTTAACGTTGGAAATCAATCAACCTAAATGTTTTTCGTTATTAATAACGTTTTCAATCGATTCATAGAATTATAGTATGAAATTAAAATATCGTTGGAAAATTAAAATGCATTTTCGATTTAAAACTATTTTTTTATTCTTATTTCTTTGCATTACTTTTCTAAGTGTATTTTTTCTAGTGAAATTTAATCAGCGAGTTAGCCCAAAACTGTTGCAAATTGCAGAGACAAGTATTAACAAATTGAATGAAACGATATTAACAAATTATAAAGTTAAAGATATTTATCCACAAGTTGATTTAGAAAATGCTATCGTACTTACTAAAAATAGTAAAGAAGAAATAATTAGTGTGGATTTTAATTTAGAAAATGTTTATAAAGCTTTATCCATGATTACAGGATATTTACAACAGAGTGTTGAGGATATTTCCCTTCGAAACGAAATATTAAAATATTACAACCAAGATTTTTCTTCCAAATTGGATAGTATTGTTTTAACGATTCCAATAGGTGTGGCAAGTAATGGTGTTTATCTTTCTAATTTAGGACCAAGAATCCCTGTTCAGATTCGCTATATGGGATACGTAGCAAGTAGTGTTCGAATTAAACTGGAGAATTATGGAATTAATAATGTTTTAATTTCTATTTTTATTGATTGTTTTATTACTAATGAGTTTATCATACCTTCTTTGGAAAAAGAAATAAATCATGAATACAACATCTTGGTAGCTTCTAAAATTATTCAGGGAGTGGTTCCAGACTATTATGGTGGTGTAATGGAAGCAAAATCCAACATTTTAAATGTTCCTATAAATTAAAAATTGTGTTATAATCTATTTATAGTAGGTGAGGATATGGAAGGTATATTTATAAATGAAGCCATACAAAAGGCAATACAAGATTATTTAACTTATAAAGGAAATCCAAATCGAGAAGAATTTAATACATTCTTTGTTGTCGTAATACGTACTTTGACACTAATTTATGGAGAATTGGATATAGTAAATCCCTATCGAACTAATAATGAACGTGGTTTTAAAGAAAATTTAAAAAAATTTGAATATTCCAGTGAAGCATTGGAACAATTTATAAATAATTTTCTTACCTTTTATCAAAATCAAGAAAATGATGAGATTTGTACTGATTTATTTTTAGAAATTCAAAAGGAATTAGTAGACATGTTTGTGCTTCGTAAAAGCCATGTTTTAGTAAGTGATGAAAATTTAGAAGATTTTAAAAATTTATTGTATACTAAAGGAGATACAAATCCTTATAAATTTGCAATGTATAATAAATACACACCAAACTCTGAAACGATCCTTCATTATTTAAGTAGCAAATTGTTTTTAATAAAACACGATTTTGTATTAAATGAAAATAAAGAAGTTGCTTTAAGAGCCGATGCGTATCAGTTGGCGGGTTTTAATGCAGTTGAAGTAATGAATATGAAAGAAGAGGAGATTCTAAACATTAATAATAAAGTGTATCATTTCTTTCGAATTAAAGACACTGATATTAACAAACGAAGTCGTTTAGAAGATGCAATTGCCTATTATAAAAAATATGGTAATACCATTACTTCCGGTAATGGGTATGTGGATTTATTACTTCTTTTGAGCGTAATTGCAACTGGATTGATGTTGGTTATTTTGTTAGGCATCCAATTTATGAGGTAGAAATGAAAATCGTTATCAACAATGTAGAGTATGAAGTCCAAAAAAATGTAGGTGATGCTATAAATATAGAGGAAATTACAAAATGTTTAACTAACTATTTTGATGATTTCGATTTTATTTTAGGAGATTATGCCTATGGGAAACTACGTTTAAAAGGGTTTAATACAAAAGAGAATAAAAATTTTAAATCTTATAATGATATTGCTACTTTAGAAAATTATATCCAAGAGTATTGTGCTTTTGGATGTCGCCATTTTGTTATTTCGAGAAGAAAGGCCTTGAAATAACTTTTTTTGTTTGTTATAATAATCTTTAGAATAGCGAGGAATGTTATATGGCAAGTGTAATTGTTAAATTTCCATCTGGAAGTGAAGTAGAAAAACAAATTAAAACCGCTTATTGTACTGCAAATGGTACTGATTGTATTATGTTTAAATACCCTGATAAAAAAGATAATGAAAATGAGGTATTTGGTGTTACGTATAAAACTCCAAATAGCGAACGTTTTGAAAAAATCGTAAATATGGAAGATTGGAAAAAAGCTAAGGAACGTTTTGTAAAAGATTTAAATAAACAAATGGATGACTTTACCTATTATATACCTGAAAAAGAAATTTTAGTAACTGAAGATTTTATGCATGATATTGCCTTAAGAGCTGAAAACTCAGATAAATTAGGTGATCATTATGAAGAATTTTTAAAAGCAGAACAATTAAAAGAGGTAAATATTCAACAAGGTACACCTATTCAAGAAAATGTAGCTACTGTGAAGAATATTATCGAAACTCCTATTATTGAAGAAAGTAAAGTTGTTTCGTTTCCAAATATTCAAAATACAAATATAGAACCGCAAATGCAAGCTGTAAAAGAAGTTTCTACAGCTCCAGTTCAAGAAAATATGGAAACGTTCCAAAAAGAACCAGTCATTAGTCCAACAATTGTTCCAGAACCAATTCCAGTAGTGCAGCAAACAAATCAAGCACCAGAAATATCTGCAGTAACTAAATATTATGTGGATACAATGAATTCTTTAACGAACCAGTTGAATGAAGTTACAGAAAAATATATTGAAATTACGAAAAAATGTCAAAGTACAGTCTCTGAAATTGGGAATAAAGTAGTAGGTTTATTAGAAGAAATTCATCAAAGAGATGTCCTTTCTAATCAAACTTTTAATCAAAGTCAACAACTATTGATGGAACAAGAAAAAGTAGAACCCATTTTATCAAAAGTAGCTTAAGCATAATGCTTAGGCTTTTTTAATACTATTTAATAGTGATACTATGAAAGAACTATTAAAAAACTTTTACAATGTGTACGATGTGGAAATTATAGAAAATAATTCTTATTCTTATTTTCTTTATCAAAATAGAAAATATTTTTTAGTTCCTTATATTCGAAGCGATGAGGAGTTAAAAGAATTGGTTTTACTAAATGAAGAATTGATACAAAAAGGGATTCCCACTAGTCGATTTGTTTTAAATAATCAAAAATCATATAGTACTTTTTATAATCAGAAAAAATACGTTTTATTGGAAATACAATCTACTAATTTAGAGGAATATAATGTATTGGATATGATAGGTTTTGCAGATCGACTGGTGATTCATAGTAAAAAAAGCGTTTTGTATCGAAATAAATGGGCTGAACTTTGGAGTGCCAAAGCAGATTATTTTGAATACCAAATTAGACAATTAGGGAAAGATAAATCAATTATTTTAAATAGTTTTAGTTATTATATAGGTCTTTTAGAAAATGCTATAGCTTATGTAAATACAACTACCAAAAATCATCAAATTAGTATACAAGAACGAGTTACTTTGCAAAGAAAACGAGTGGTTTTTCCAAATGTTGCTATAAACTATTTTAATCCTATTCATTATGTCATTGATATAGAAGTTCGGGATATTGCTTCGTATTTTAAATCTTTATTTTTTAATTCTTATGAAGACTTGTTTATTGAAATTCATGCTTATTTAAAAAGAAGAAAGTTGAGCATTTACGGATATCAACTTTTGTTTGCGAGACTTATGTATCCTTCTTTTTATTTTGATTTGTACGAAAAAATAATGGAAGGAGAGTTAGAGGAAAATGTTTTAATTCCTATAATTAATAAAGTAGAAGATTACGAATGGTTTTTAAAAGATATGTATTCTATTCTTTCATCTTATGCACCTATTGAGAGAGTCGATTGGATTGTAGAAAAAAAGGAATTATAAAGTCACATTTACAATTCCTTCTATTTCTTTAATTTCACTTTGCAATAAAGATAAAATATAATTTTTTAGAGTATAATCTTGATCTAAACATTCAGCACAATGTCCTTTTAGTTTAACATAAACGTATTTTTCTTCGTATTTTACAAATTCTATGTCTCCGCCTTCCATATTTAAATAAGGCCTTATTTCTTCTAATAATTCTTTTATTTTTTCTTCCATTTTGTTTCACCAATTTTTATTATATCAATGTTCTTTTCGAAAGGAAATAACTTTTTGTGATATAATGTTTTGTATGAGGTGATGTATGTGCTTGCTTACCAAGTAGGAGATATAATAGAAGGAATTGTGACTGGGGTAACTGAGTATGGTGCTTTTATAGAAATTGATGATATTTATAGTGGACTTATTCATATTTCTGAAATATCAAAGTCGTATGTTAAAAGTATTGAAGATTATGTGTCTGTTGGAGAATCTATTTTGTGTGAGGTATTAGCTATTGACGTAGAAAAACATCATTTAAAGCTTTCTATTAAAGATATTAATTATAAATTGATTCCAAAGTATGGAAAAATTAAAGATACAAAACATGGTTTTAAAATTTTGCAAATGAAGTTGCCAATTTGGATGCGTGAAAAAATAAAAGAAATGGAAAATAAAAATTAGAAAGGTAAATTTTTTATGGTAGAATCCAGTTTAGTTTATTTAAATGATATTTCTAAGGAAGAATTTAATGAAATAAATACGGTTTTCATGAAAGATAGTAGTGTTTATTCTTATGTACATTTTTCCTTTTCTTCTTTGGTAACTCAAGGAATTTTTTACAACGGTATTCTGATAGGACTTTTAAATTTAAAGGCTTTCTTTCATAATAGTTTAGCAATCTCTATAGCTTTGCAAAAAGAATATAGAAATCGTGGGATCTCAAAAATTGCCATACAAAAAATGCTAGAAACTTATGGTGAAAAATATAACAATATTGATTTATTTATAGCGAATGTAAATCCAGAAAATTCCAATGCTATTCTTGCTTTTCAAAATATGGATTTAATTCAAACGCATGAATTTGATGAAGAAATGATTGAAGAAGGTGCAGAATTTTTTAGGATATTTTATGCAAAAAATCCGTGTAGAAAGTTGGTTAAATATGATATCTAATAAAAAAGTTTTGATACTTGGCATGGCTAGAAGTGGGATTGCGGTTGCAAAGTTGCTTATTAAATACCAAAATCAAATTACTATAAGTGATATTAAGGAACAAGATAAAAGTATTGTAAAAGAATTGGAAGATTTAAATATTAAAGTGATTGTATTAGAAAATCAAGAACAATTGGTAGGTAAAGAATTTGATTATATTGTTAAAAATCCAGCCATTCGAAAAGACAATAAAGCTGTATTAAAAGCTAAAGAGTTGAAAATTCCTATTTTAAATGAGATGGAAGTTTGTTATGATTTTTTGCCTTCCGATGTAGATATTATTGGAATTACTGGTTCCAATGGTAAAACCACAACTACCACCATCATTTATGAACTTTTAAAAACGACGCAGCGAAATGTTTTTTTGGCAGGAAATATTGGAATACCGCTTGCTAAAGTGGTTGAGCAAATCCATAGTGGAGATATTTTGGTTTTAGAAATTTCAGATCATCAATTGTGTGATATGCAAAAATTCAAAACCAATGTTAGTGTTTTGACGAATCTGAGTGAAGTGCATCTAGATTTTCATGGAAGTTATGAGCAATATAAAAAAGTTAAGAAAAAAATATTTCAAAACCATACAGAACAAAACGTAGCTATTTTGAATAAAAGCAATGAAGATGTATTAAAACTAACTGCAGATATTCCTTCTAAAAAAATTTATTTTTCCTCAAAAGAAATTGCTGATATTTATTTAGATCAAGATAAAATAATGTATTTTGGAGAAGAAATTCTATCCACAGAAAATATTAAAATAAAGGGAAATCATAATTATGAAAATTGCATGGTTGCAATTGGAATTGCAAAGCTTTATGGAGTTGAAAACAATGAAATTAAAAAATTTTTAAGTTCTTTTAAGGGAGTTGAACATCGTATTGAATTTGTTAGAACTTTTAATAAAAGAAAATTTTATAATGATTCAAAAGCGACCAACAACGAATCAACGATAATTGCTTTGAATTCTTTTGATGAAAACGTTATTCTTCTTATGGGGGGATTGGATCGAAATATACCATTTGATACGATAATTCCACATTTAAAAAATGTGAAATGGATTATTTCTTTCGGCGAAACAAAAGAAAAAATAAGAATGTTTGCAGAAAAAAACAATAAAAATAGTATTGTTGTAGAAAATTTAGAAGACGCGGTTTTAAAATCTTATGAAGTAAGTCAAGAAAATGATATTATTTTACTTAGTCCTGCTTGTGCTTCATGGGATCAGTTTCCAGATTTTGAAGTAAGAGGGAATTTATTTAAAGAAATAGTAAATAAATTAACCTAATTATTGAAAGAGAAAAAAAGGTATTCAATTTAGTATAAATTAAATAATTGTCTTATTAAAACTGAGTATTTTTTATTTTATGTAAGTTTCCTTGATATTCATTTCAGAATTGCTAACTTTCTTCAAGTTTTTTGAACTTTATTTTTTCTAAAAACCTTTTATTCTTTTGCTAAGTTTATCAAAATCATTTGTATATTAAAGTTCATAATGTTAAGTAACAAATTATATTATAGCATAGCAAATTTTTATAAGATTGTCTTTTTTATCTAAACATTTTTTAAATAACAAAAAAAACTAGAAATACTTCTAGTTAATTTATTATTCTCAAATAAAAAATTCGAGTTTCTATCAATCTGGTACTCGAGAGAGAAGTACAATAACTCTTTTAAGTAAAAGAAATAGTTAGTAATAAACTTAACTAACTATAATATATTTTAAATTCCTATTTTATGATTTCTTAATTATTTTCTACTACATACTTAATGAAACTTCTAATTTCTGACAAGGGATGTTGCGGAAACATTGAATCATATTCCGATTGTTCCGATAGATTCATAAGTAATCCTTTTTTGTAATTCTCATCATAAGGATCCTTGAACCATCCATCCATATTTGGTGGAACAATTTTTCCCTCATTAATCATCTTGTTCATTATTGTAGTGTCTCTAAATCCAGTCATACTTGTTTCAGCAAAGAATGATTGAACATTAATAGTATAATCTTTCATATCAATATGCATTGTTAAAATATATTGCATACCACTTGGCTCTAATTTTGACTTTACAATATTGTAAATATATTTTTTTTGATTTTTAGTTATTCCATTTTTAACTTCGACTAATCCCTGTGTATCTGCAAGTGCTCCGTGGATACCATCTATAACGGCTATTTCATTTTCATAAGGCATTGCAGATTGACTATTTATGGGATACATTATTAAAAAACAATTTGATGACTGGGTTTGTTTTCCATATGCAATAGAATTTGCTGGATCTTCTGGCATTGAATTTATTTTGTGAAATTCTGATGGAATATTTAGATTCATTTTATCTCCTCCTATATTTAGTATTATACTGGATCTGTATACATTTTCAAGTTAATTTATCTTTTTTTTATTAATTTATACACATTTATTGATTACGTCAATGTACAAGTATTTTTACTAAATTGACGCCATTTAGCATTTACGGACTACGATTTTAAAAATAATCGCAGTCCTCTTCTTCGATATAGTTAGTTAATACTTTTTCTTTTGATACTGACAATTATCCCATTTTTCTGTAAATACAATAAGATTTACAACATTTTCATAATAAGTAGGATTTTTTTCTTACTATGAAGATAATCACCTTTTTAAAGTTCATTTATCATTATTTTACCAATATCCTTTATAACTCTTCACTTCCACTCTTAAATAACAAAAAAACTAACTATTTCTAGTTAGCAATTTATTACTCTCAAACAGAAAGTTCGAGTTTCTTATTAATCTGGTGCCCAAGGCCGGACTTGAACCGGCACGGGTTTTAACACCCGCAGGATTTTAAGTCCTGTGCGTCTACCTATTCCGCCACTTGGGCATTGGCACTTGTCTTAATTAATATAAGACTATTTAAGTATAATATTAAAAATTAAAATAATCAACCCTTTTTTGATTAAAAAAAACATTTTTACAGTTGACATAGAAAAAAACACTATGATATAATCAGTTTGTTGTTGGAGGAATACCCAAGTCTGGTTGAAGGGACTGGTCTTGAAAACCAGGAGGTCGTGTGAGCGGCGCAGGGGTTCGAATCCCTTTTCCTCCGCCATT
>CANPIX010000015.1 GCA_947574215.1 uncultured Mycoplasmatota bacterium
GGATTACATCGTAAGCATAGTATTCTATACTTTCGTCTTCTAAGATGACTGCATTAGCCCATCTTTTATTTTCATATTTATACCATTCCGTTGTTACGTTTGCTTTGGTTACTTTTCCGTTTTCATCGATTTCTACTGGTATTAGATTTTCTTTAAGTACTGGGTCTGCTCCTTTTAGAAGACTTTCTTTGTAGTTTTTGATTTCTCCTTCATATCCAAATTCTATTGTAAATTCTTTTCCTTGTTCACTGTTTTGGTCTTTTGTTTCGTCATTTATATATTCGATTAGTATGTAATACGTTGTGTTCGTTTCATACGTTACTTCCATTCCTATTTTTTCTACTTGTTCATTAGTAAAGATTCCTTCTTTTATTACTTCTCCTAATTCACTCGTTTCACATTCCATACTTCATTTTCTTTTCCTTCCTATTCTTTTTTATTATGACTGGTTCCAACTCCTCAACATATCTTCATTTTGGTTCTTTACTCGAGAACTATTTCAATCTCAACTTGCTTAAACGAATATATTATGTGAAGGTTGGACAACACTTTTTATGACGAGAACTTTATCTCTAAAAGAGCCACGTTATCCAATCACTTCAATCATAATAAAAAGAAGTGTAATATTCAATCACATTTCTGTAATTAATTATTACACTTTTATAGTACCAAAAAGAGGAGAATTTTTTAAAAAATAATACAATTTTCAATTTCATTTTCTCCTATAAGTTTATTTTCTTCATAGTCTTTTAATTTTATTCGATAAATTTCATTTCGTTTTAATTTTTCCTTAATTTCTACTTTTATATAATTTGTTGTAAAACCAACACTACTATTTTCAAATGTTTCTTCAATTAAAACGTCTACCGTTTGTTCTAAGTGGCGAATATAAAAATCTTTTTCTAATTTTTTACTTACTTGGTTTAAATAACGACTACGCATTTTTTTAGTAACTTCATCTACTTGATAAGGCATTTTACTAGATGGTGTTCCATCTCTTTTGGAATAAGGAAATACATGTATTTTTGAGAAGCCAATTTCTTCACAATTCTTTACTGTTTCTAAAAATAATTCTTCTGTTTCATAAGGATGTCCAACAATCACATCCGTTGTAATACTAATATCTTCTTTATATTTTCGAATTTCTTCTATTTTTTTCTTAAAGTAAGAAATATTGTACTTACGATTCATTCGTTTTAATATTTCATCACTTCCTGCTTGTAGAGGAATATGTAGATGATTTACTATTTTAGAATTTGTTTTTATTTCTTCTAGTAATTCTTCATTCAATTCCGTAATTTCAATTGAAGAAATTCGTATTCTTTCTAAACCTGAAATTTGACTGATTTCATGAAGCAAGTCTTTTAAGGTATGATTTTCAGATAAATAAGAACCTGTTAAAATTCCGGTTAAAACAATTTCTTTATGACCATTTTCTACCAATAATTTTATTTCTTCAATTGTTTTTTTAAAATTTTTACTTCGAACATTTTTGCGAACGTAAGGAATAATACAGTAACTACAATAATTATTACATCCTTCTTGAATTTTTACGAATGCTCTTGTATGGCTTGAAAACTTTTTTACCTGCATTTCCTCAAACGGGCAATTGTTTTCTTTGTAAAAAGAAACGTATGGTTTCTTTCCTTTTTGATACGATTTTAAAATTGTTGTAATCTTATTTTTCTCACGGTTTCCAATTAAAATATCAATACCCATTTGTTTATATTCTTCTTGTTTATTCTCACTACTGCATCCACAGACTACCAAAATTTTTCCTAATCGTTTGCCATGACGAACCATTTTCTTTGATTTATTATCTGCTATATTAGTAACCGAACACGTATTAATTATAATGATATCTGCAAATTCATCCTTTTCTTCGTATATAAAATTGTTTTGAATCAAATCTTCTTTTATGGCTTCGCTTTCGTAAGTATTTACTTTACAGCCTAAGGTAATTATATGAAACTTCATTTTAAACCTCCTAATCGCCTTGTATTATAGCATAAAATCTACTAAAAGAAAAAAGAGATTGCTCTCTTAACTTAATAAATGATTTAAAGCTTTTAATTTTTTCAAAAAGGCTTCTTCTCTTTCATAATTATAAAAACAGATTGGTTTTATTTCTTGGCTTTTATTTTCTATTAAAGTATCTAAATTTATTTTTTTAATAGTAATTTCATCATCTTTTATTTTTTCTTCTGAAAAAGAGACATTACCTAATTTATTTTTAGCAACTAATTCTTCGTAGCTAATTATTGCTTTTTCTTCTTGCTCTGCTTCGTAATCTGTTAATTTTAAAACAGATGGTTTTTCTATTTCTAAATTTTGTACAATCGTTTTTAAATCTTCCACAGAATCATTATTTTTCAAGTCGGTTTCTTCTTCCTCATCACCTGTTTTTATAATATAAGCTAGAGAAACTATTAAAACAATTAAAACCAATACAGCAAAATAAAGTAGTAAATCAATGGGATTGATTGATTTTATTAATCCTAAAACATCACTTGCAATTTGTTTCATATCTACCACTTCCTATTTTATTTTATCATATTTTTGTTTTAATGAAAAAAAGAAAACCCTATTTTACAACGAAATTGTAAAATTTATTGTACTACGTATGGATTTTCTTTTGTTCCTTTTCCTGTTACCTCAGTCTTTTTTATTAAATGAATAACTGGGCGAATTCCTCGATAATATTCTCCATAGTTATTGGCAACTATTTTGCCATTTTTATCCACTTCAAAATAAACTATATTCTCTCCATCATTGTAACCAGGTGTTAATGTCCACCATGAAACCAATTTATCAGGAAGATAAAGATAAAATTCGGTATTATTTTTTAAAGAAGTAGCGCCCGCTAAGGCAACCTCATCTGCTGAAAGTAACCCAATCTTGCTTGTATAATTTGTTCCTAAACATTTATTAGTAACACTATAATCCTCTAACAAGCGAAAGCTCCCTGCATAATATTTTTTTTCTTCTTCCTCTTTTGTAATAGAATCATCTACACAGTATTTGTGTGAGATAATATTTTCCTCAAAATTTTTTAAGTTGTTTTGATACCATTCGGTTAATAAATCATGCATTTTATTGTTAGAAAAGTCTACTTTTTCTAACACAGATATCTCCTTTTTATTTTCATAAAAATTACCTGTTGCTTTGGCATAATCGTCTAAAATTAGTTTTATACTTCCATCACTGTTTATTTTTACAATTCGCCAAGTTAAATTTGCAAAAGATACAAAATTGTTATCGATTTTTCCTCGAAAATAATAAAAGGTCCCTGAATTATCAATACTCTCTATCAAGCCTTCGTTATCGGTTGCTTCTTCTTTTCCAACTTTTGATTTTTCTTTTTTGATAGAATTATCCTCTTTAATTCGATTAGCAAAGTAGTTATTAGACTCTTCTTTTAAAATTTTTAACTGAGAACGAAAGAATAGATTTTCATGATCATAAATTATTAAAGTATAAAAATGTGTTTCGTTGGGTTTAATCTTTACACTATTGGCTAAAACCGAATCCTCTTTTGTTATTTCATTTTGCAAACTGTTCACTACACTCTTTTTTTCGATCAAATCGTATTTCACAGTATCAGTTGCTTCTACGTTTTCCAAAAAAATTGTGTAAGAAATTTCTTTTGTATCATTATTTGTAATCGAAAAAGTATAAGTACTTTTCTCTTCTAAGTTTTCAATCGTATTTCCTTTGGTAAAATTTATTGATAAGCCATCTTGGACTAGCACTAAGGGACTTGTGGCTTCTAAATATTTTCGATACTTTTGATAGGAAAACAATAAAAAAATTGAAAAGATAAGACACAATCCTAAAAAAAATAACGACCATTTGTATTTTTTTGCCATCTATATCAACCTCTTATAATATATATTAAGTATAGCAACCCTTTTATACCTTGTCAAATTTCAAGTATGTCTAAAAAAAGTACTTATCGTTTTAAGTACTTTTTAAAATTTTTGAAAATTGGTTCATCATCTAAATCCAATTCCGCTAATTCTTCTAATAATTTTTTCTGTTTTCTATTTAATTTTGTAGGAGTGATAACATTTAAAATTACAAACATATCTCCCTTACGTATAGAATTGGGAATTTTAATTCCTTTTCCCTTTAATTTTAATTTATCGCCTGTATTGGCCCCAGCTTTTACTTCTAACACAACGTTGTTTTCAAGGGTTGGTATTTCTTTTTTACATCCAAGAGCGGCTTCTGCAATTGTAAGGGGTACTTCTAAATAAATATCTTCGTCATTACGTTCAAAAAATTCATGTTTTTTTACCGCAAATTCTATATAAATATCACCATTCGGTCCCCCATTACTTCCTGCTTCTCCTTTACCACTAATACGAAGTTGGTATCCAGTATCCACACCTTCTGGAACAGTAACAATAATTTCTTTATTTTCTTTTTTAAATCCTGTTCCGCGACATAAATTACAAACCGTTTCAAACGTTTTTCCGCTACCACCACAGTCAGGGCATGTTGTTTGTGTTTGAAAAATTCCCAACATACTTCGTTGTTCAGAAATGATAGTTCCACGTCCACTACACTTTGAACAAGTTTTTTCATTAAAGCCACCTTTTCCATGACATTTTTCACAAGCTTCATTTAAATCAATCGTTATGCTTTTTTTACATCCAAAAACAGCTTCTTCAAAAGTTAAATTCATTCGAACCAAACGATCGCGTCCTTTTGTTGGACCATTACGTCTTCTACTTCCACCACCAAAATTAAAGCCAAAAGAAGAGCCAAATAAATCATCAAAAATACTACTCAAATCAATATCATCAGCACTAAATCCGCTAAAACCACCTGCGCCACCTTCAAACGCTGCATGTCCAAATTGATCATATTGACGACGTTTTTCTGAATCCGAAAGAATTGCGTAAGCTTCCCCAATTTCTTTAAATTTTGCTTCAGCATCAGCTTCTTTATTCACATCGGGATGGTATTGTTTTGCTAATTTACGAAATGCTCTTTTTATTTCTTCATCGGTTGCCGTTTTAGATACGCCTAAAACCTCATAATAATCTTTTTTATTCATATATATTAAACCTCCAAACTTAAATTCTCAAGTTCCGTTATTAATTCATCAAAATACACAAACGCTTCTTCAAGAGTTTCTTGCTTCATCATATCTACACCTGCAATTTTTAATGATTCGATAGGAGTTTTTGTACATCCTAACTTTAGAAATTCTAAATAATTTTTACAAGCTTTACTCTCACGCCCACTATTTAAAATATTTCTTACAATTAAAATGGCAGCTGCATAAGCTGTAGCATATTGATACACATAGAAATTCATATAAAAATGTGGAATTCGTGACCATTCAAATTTTATTTCTTCATCTACAACAATGTTTTTAGCAAAATATTCTTTATTTAATTTGTAATACAAGTTGCTTAAAATTTCATGTGTTAATACTTCTCCTTTTTGTTCTAACTCATGAATTTGATATTCAAAATCCGCAAACATAGTTTGCCGATAAATTGTAGATTTAAAATCTTGAATTAAATCATCTATTAAATACTTCTTTTCTTCAATGTTATTTGTATTTTCTATTAAATATTTACTTAATAAAATTTGATTTACTTGGCTAGCTACTTCAGCTACAAAAATACTGTAACCATAATCTTGATAGTTTTGATTTTTAATAGCGTAATAATAATGCATAGCATGTCCAAGTTCATGGGCAAGAGTAGAAACATTATTTAAGCTTCCATCAAAATTCACTAAAACGTAAGGATGAACATTATAACATGCTGTACAATACGCTCCACTACGTTTTCCCTCATTAGGACAAAAATCAATCCATTTTTCATCAAAAGCTTTTTGTAAATCCGTTATATATGTTTTTCCTAAAACACCTAATGAAGCAAATAAAACTTCTTTTGCTTTAGCTACCGTATATTTTTGTGGAGTTTCTTTTAAGGGACTGGCATAAGTATCGTATAAATGTAAAGAAGAAAGTCCTAACATTTTTCTTTTAATTTTCCAATATTTGGATTGATAATGAGTATTTTTCTTAACAGTCTTTATTAAATTTAAATAAATATCTAATGGAATATCATTTACAAATAAAGAATTTTCTAATGCACTATTATAACCACGAATTTTTGCTATTTTGTTGTTTTTGTTTACTTCTCCAGCTAATAATGATGCGTATGTGTTTTTAAAATTGGAATAAGTACTATACAATTTTTTAAAAGCTGATTTACGAATACTTCTATTTAAACTTTCAATAAATTTACGATAAGATCTTTCATTTAATTCTTCTTTTTCTCCCTGTTCATTTATAATACTCCCAAATTTCAAATCAGCATCGGATAATAAAGAGAAAGTTTCTTCTGGCAAAGCCATTGTACTCCCTAAACTTGAAATTAACATTTCTTCTTTATCACTCAATACGTATTTCTTTGATTTAAAAATGTCTTGTAAAATTCTTTTGTATTTTTTTAAATCAGGATAATCTATTATAAATTGTTCTATCTTTTCATAACTACACTTTAATATTTCTGGGATTACATAAGAAGTAACTTCCCTATATTGTTCATTTAATTTATAAGCTTTTTTATACAAAATTTGAAATTTTGTATTTGTTGTATCTTGATCATTTTGAATATGAGCATAAATGTACACTTGCTCTAATTTACAACTAAAATCATTATCAAATTCTAAAAATTGATATAAAGTTTCAGCATTTTCTAATAAATGCCCTTGGTAATTTTTAAATTTTTTCAAATTTTCTTGCAAAGTGTTATATTCAATTTGATATTCTTCTTCCGTTCTATATAAATCCTTCACATTCCATTTTAATTCTTCTGAAAATTCTTCTCTTTTTTTTGACATATTAATCCTTTCAACTTAGAGAAAGTTCTAGTTTCCTAGAACTTTTTTTTATTTTTCTTCGTAATTTGCTTCTTCTACATTATCGGCTTTTTTATCTGTGGATTCATTTGGTTCTGCACTTGCATTACCTTGATTTTCTTTTGAAGCTTGCTCGTAAACTTTGGTTGCAAGTTTCATAGCTACTTCTTGCAAACTTTCTGTCTTTTTCTTAATGTCTTCGATATCATTCTTTTCAAGAGCGCTCTTTAATTCTTTCATTTTACTTTCTGCATCTTCTTTATCTTGAGAGTCTACTTTATCTCCTAAATCGCTAATGGCTTTTTCCGTTTGGAAAATTAGAGAATCTGCATTATTACGAACTTCTGCTTCTTCTTTTCGTTTTTCATCCGCTTCTTTATTAGCTTCTGCTTCTTTTACCATTTTATCGATTTCTTCATCACTTAAGCCAGTTGAGGATTGAATTGTAATTTTTTGCTCTTTATTCGTTCCTAAATCTTTTGCTGTTACGTTTACGATACCATTGGCATCAATATCAAATTTTACCTCAATTTGTGGTATACCACGTGGAGCGGGTGGAATATCTGTAAGTTGGAAATTACCAAGCGTTTTGTTGTCAGAAGCCATTGGTCTTTCTCCTTGTAGTACATGAATATCTACAGCAGGTTGGTTATCTGCAGCGGTTGAAAATACTTGTGATTTTGAAGTTGGAATGGTTGTATTACGTTCAATTAATTTAGTCATAACTCCACCAAGTGTTTCTATTCCTAAAGATAATGGAGTTACATCTAGCAATACTAAATCTTCTACTTCTCCAGTTAATACTCCACCTTGAATCGCAGCACCCATAGCAACCACTTCATCAGGATTAACTCCTTTATGTGGTTCTTGTCCTAGTTCTTTCTTAACAAGTTCTTGAATATATGGAATACGAGTAGATCCACCAACTAAGATTACTTGATTGATATCGCTTGTACTCAATTTTGCGTCTTTTAATGCATTACGAACTGGTTCAAGTGTTGAATCAAACAAGTCTCGACATAAATCTTCAAATTTGGCTTTGGTTAAATTGATATCCAAATGCACTGGTCCATCTTCTTTTTGAGAAATAAATGGTAAATTGATTTGTGTACTAGCCATTCCAGATAAATCTTTTTTGGCTTTTTCAGCAGCATCTTTAAGTCTTTGCATTGCCATTTTGTCTTTACTTAAATCAATTCCATTTTCTTTTTTAAATTCCTCTACTAGGTAATCAATAATGCGATTATCAAAATCATCTCCACCTAAACGGTTGTTACCTGATGTTGCTTTAACCTCAAATATTCCATCACCAAGTTCTAGAATGGATACGTCAAACGTTCCACCACCTAAATCGTATACCAAAATCGTTTGCAATTTATCTTGTTTGTCAAGACCATACGCTAAAGCTGCAGCGGTTGGTTCGTTTACAATACGTTCTACTTCAAGACCAGCTATTTTTCCAGCGTCTTTTGTTGCTTGACGTTCTGCATCATTAAAGTAAGCTGGAACTGTAATAACCGCTTTCGTAACTTTATCCCCTAAGAAACTTTCTGCATCTGCCTTTAATTTTGTAAGTATTTTTGCACTAATTTCTTGTGGTGTGTATTTTTTTCCATTGATTTCTACTTTTTCACTTGTTCCCATTTTTCTTTTAATAGAAGAAACTGTATTTTTATTAGTAACAGCTTGACGTTTGGCATTTTCACCAACTAGTTCTTCACCATTATCTTTAAAAGCTACAACACTTGGAGTTGTACGATTTCCTTCTGTATTTGCAATAACAACTGGTTTACCACCTTCTAAATATGCAACACATGAATTTGTTGTACCTAAATCGATACCTATAATTTTTGCCATAAAAATCACCTTTTCCTTTTCTTTATTCACTTACCTTGACCATGGCCGGTCTTAGTAATTTATCTTTATACATATATCCTTTTTGTAGGACTTCTAAAACTTGATCTTTTGGTATGCCTTCCACTTTATCTGTTAATACCGCTTCCATGAAATTTGGATCAAATTCTTTATTCAAACAATCAATTTCTTTAATTTCCTTCGCTTCTAAAACGTTTAAAAGACTTGTATAAATCATTTTAAAACCACTTAAGAATTTGGACAATTCGTCTGTTAAATCATTATCATCCAATTTAATAGCTCTTTCAAAATTATCAAGAGTTGGTAGGAGTTGCTTTATAAACTCTTCCCCTTCGTATTTATGAATACGTGCGATTTCATCTTCTAATCGTTTACGCATATTTTGAGTATCCGCACTAATTCGTAATACTTTTTCTTGTAACGCCAAATTTTCATTTTTTAGTTTTTCAATTTCTTTGTTTCCTTTATTCTTTTTTGGTTTTTCTTGCTGTTCAACGGTTTCCTTTTTTTGTTCTTCTGTTACTTGTTCCTTTTCTTTATCCATGATGATCCTCCTCTATTTCATTTAATGTTTTTTGTAAATAACTTAATAAACCTACTACACGATCGTATTCCATTCGCTTAGGTCCAACGATCGCAATTGTTCCCTCTTCTCCATTTAAGCGATATTTACTTTTAATAATGGTTACATTGGGATCAAACTCGTTTTCTTCTCCAATATAAATTTTAATATTTCCATCATTATCATCTTCTTCAATTTTTTTAATAAAGTCTTTGTCTTCAAATTTACTTGCCAACTGCTTAATCGCAAAAGCATCGTTGTATTCGGGTTCATCAAATATTTTTGTTTTTCCCCCAAAGTAAACATTGTGACTTTTATTTAAAAAATCAGAAAATGCATCCGCAAATATATTATACACCGCTTCGTATTGCTTAATTTGTCTACTTATGATAGGTTTAATTTCAAATTCAAGTCGTTTTCCTACTTCGTTAATTGGAGTCCCTACAAGCATTTTATTAATAATTTCACTTGTTTTTACGATTTCAATTATTTCCGCTTCATTCTCTAGTAAAAATTGTTTATTTTCAACGATTCCTTTATCAGTACAAACAAGTGCCACTATTTTATTTTCACTAATTGGGATGATACTTACTTGTTTTAAAGTATTTTCGTTTGAACTTTTTCCTAAAATAATACTGGTATAATTGGTTAACTCACTAATAATTTCTACCGTTTTATTGATTGTATCACTAAGTTCCAATTCCTTGTTTTTAAATATGGTCTGCAGTTTTAAAACATCTTCTCCAGTTAATTCTTTTGGTTTCATTAAATGTTCTACATAGTATTTATAACCCGCTTCACTTGGAATTCTTCCCGATGAAATATGATTTTTTTCAATAAAACCGAATTCTTCCAACACCGACATTTCATTTCGAATGGTTGCACTTGAACAATTAAATTTTTTACAAAGAGATTTCGAACCAATCGGTTTAACGGTTTTTATATAAGATTCTACAATGGCCTTTAACAACTTATTCTGTCGTTCATCCATAGTCTCACCTCTTTAGCACTGCAATTTCTTAATTGCTAATACCATTATAATAGTATGCTTAGCACTTGTCAATATATGAGTGCTAATTTTTATTAAAGAAATACAAAAAAATTTTTTTACTTGTTTTAGAAGAACCATTTATTGGGAAATTGCAAAAAAAGAATTCTAAATTTTTTTTCGTTTGCTATACTTTATAAAGGAATTTTTTTATGAAATTAGACGAAGAAATATTATTTTTACTAGATAACATCAAAAAGAAAAAAGAAGTTGTAGGCTTAATGATTTCCCAACAATCTTCTTTTCTTTTTATCGATATTTTTTTAACACAAAATACTTATTCATTTTCTAATGGAAATTTAGAATATTCTATATTTAAAAAAACTTATTTTATTTACTTTTATTATCATAAAATTCATGAGTTATCAAAAAATTCTGATATTCATTTTACATTTTTAAAACGATTAAAAAATGCCTCTATTCTTTATGATGAATCAAAAAAATTAAAATATTTTCAAAAACTACTTCAAAGTGACTTTGATAATCCTCTTAAAAAAATGTTAAAAAAAGAAAATAGAAATCACTTCTAATTTTTTTGAAGCGTTGCTAATTTTTCTTCTTCTAATTTTAATTTTTGTTTTTCTTCCTCTACTAAATGTTGTGGAGCTTTAGAAACATAATTCGTATTAGCAAGTAACGATTTTCTTCTTAAAATACTTTTTTCTAATCGTTCCATTTCTTTTCTTTTTTCAGTTATTTCGGCTTCAGTTATTATTTTTTCAAAGAAAATCGTAGTATAAAAATTCTCAGTTTTTACTGAAAATGTTGGTAAATCTAAATTTTCTTTTGTTATATGGTTTTCTAATTTTAATATTTTAATAATTAAATCATAATCACATGAATTTTCAAATTTCACTTTAAAATCACTTGTAATAGTATTTTCTACCCTTGTGTTACGGAAATTTTTTATAAATTCAAAAGTTTCTTCAATTTCTCTTTCTTCTTCTTTAAAAACATAAGATTTGTCAAAAACTGGATAAGAGCTAATCATGATATTTTCTTCTTTTATTGGTAATAAATTATAGATTTCATCTGTCACATAAGGCATAAAAGGATGTAACATTTTTAAAATTTTTGTTAAGGTTTCTAATAATACGCTTTTTGTGTTTATGTCTTCTAAAGAAAACTTAGCGGTTTCAATGTATTTATCACAAAAATCATTCCAAATAAAATCATAAAGGCAAGCTCCCACATTATTAAATTCATATTTATCCATAAAATTTGTAACTTTTTTAATGGTTTGATTTAGTTTGGATAAAATCCATTTATCTTCCTTTTTTAAGTTTTTTAAAGAAAAATTTTCTTCTCGTAGATCTTCCATATTCATTAGAACAAAGCGAGAAGCGTTCCACAATTTATTAATAAAATTCCAAGTCGATTTAACTTTTTCTTCATCAAAACGAATATCAATACCATTAGAGGCTGTCGTGGTAAGATAAAAGCGTAAAGAATCTGCTCCATATTGATCACACATATCCATCGGATCAACACCATTTCCTAATGATTTTGAAAATTTTCTTCCCAATTTGTCACGTATCAAACCATGGATTAAAACATCTTTAAATGGACGCGTTTTTGTAAATTCCAAACCTTGAAACGTCATCCGATTGACCCAAAATGGAATGATATCATAACCCGTAACTAAACAATTTGTTGGGTAATAACGCAAGAAATCTTCAGTTTGATTCGGCCACCCCAAGGTACTAAATGGCCATAAAGCACTACTAAACCAAGTGTCTAAAACATCAGGATCTTGTATCCACCCTTCTTCTTTAGGAGGCTCCATTCCAACATAAATTTTCTCCTCTTTATACCATGCTGGAATTCTATGCCCCCACCAAAGCTGTCTTGAAATACACCAATCGTAAGTAATTTCCATCCAATGATTCATAATTTTTTCAAATCTTGTTGGGACAAAATGGACTTTCGTATCTTTTTGTTGTTGATTTTCTAAAACTTTATCGGCTAAAGGGCGCATTTTAACAAACCATTGTTTAGATAAATATGGTTCAATTACCGCATCAGTTCTCTCGGAATGCCCAACACTATGAACAATTGGTTCTATTTTAATCAAGAGATTTTGACTTTCTAAATCTTTAACTAATTTTTCACGAGCAACGAAACGATCAAGTCCTTTATAAATTCCTGCGTGTTCATTCATAGTTCCGTCGGGATTTATAACAATTAATTTTTCTAAATGATGACGGATTCCTACTTCGAAATCATTGGGGTCGTGTGCAGGCGTTATTTTAACAACTCCTGTTCCAAACATCGGATCTGCGTGTTCGTCTGCGACAACTGGTATTAATCGATTCATAATAGGAAGCACAACATTTTTTCCAATATATTTTTGATATCTTTCATCTTTTGGATTTACAGCAACTGCAGTATCACCAAATAAAGTTTCTGGTCGAGTGGTCGCTACTTGCAAATATTCCGTTTTACTTCCTTCCAAAAAATATTTTAAATGATAAAAAGCTCCCTTATCTTCTTTCATAATTACTTCTTCTTTTGAAAGAGCTGTTTTTGCAATAGGATCCCAATTTATAATTCGTTCTCCACGATAAATCAATCCTTTATTATACATATCTACAAAAACTTTTCGTACAGCACTAGATAATCCATCATCTAGAGTAAAACGTTCTTTATTGTAATCCAAAGAAAGCCCCAGTCTTGCCCATTGCTTATGAATATTTAGCGCGTATTCTTCCTTCCATTCCCAAGCTTTCTCTAACCACACATTTCTTTCTAAACTTCGTGGATCGATTCCCATATCTTTTAGTTTTTTATCCACCTTGGCTTGTGTTGCAATTCCTGCATGATCCATTCCTGGAAGCCATAATGTATCAAATCCTTGCATTCTTTTATATCGAATCAAAATATCTTGCAAAGCAGTATCCCAAGCATGCCCTAAATGAAGACGCCCTGTAACATTTGGAGGAGGGATAACAATCGTATAAGGTATTTTTTCTTTATCTCCGCTATTAAAATAACCATTTCGTAACCACATTTCGTATTTGTTTTTTTCTACTATTTTATGATCGTATTTTTTATCTAACATTCCATTCACTAATCCTTTCTTCTAAATAGTTTCTCACTTCTTTTTTTATCTTTTCGTACTCTTCTTCTACTTCCTTTTTTACTTCTATTGCAGATAGATACAATTCCAAATTATCCGTCTCTTTTAATAATTCGTAGGATTCATGAAACTGTATATCAAAAACGTAAGCAATCTGTGCAACCACAATATCGCTTTTGTTTTTTATATTTTTTGCATCTACTAAATGATGCTCATAAAACTCTTTTAACACTTTTTTGGATACTACTTCTGAAAAACAATCACTTTCTTCTAAAAAAACACCTAATTGTCTAAAAATATCAATTTTATCAACGTCTCTTAAAAATCTTGAAAAAAAGAGTTCTTCTTCAGTCAGATTTTCTTCAATTGTTAATTTATTGTGATTAAAGATAGCTTTTTCAAAAATTTTATAATAGTTTTCTGGAATACAAAAATCTTGTATGTGATTTTCTTGAAATAAATAATCTATCGCCAATTGTCCATGGTCTATTTTCGATAGAGCATCATTATAGTAACCAACTTTTTCGTATTGAACAAATCTTCCTATGTCGTGCAAAAGTCCTAATGTTTTTACAATTTCAATTTCAGATTCTTTTAATTCTAGTCGTTTACCTAAAATTTTTGCTAATTCCGCTACATGATAGCTATGATTAATTTTCATAACAATTTTAGGATCTTTTTTATTGAATTTCTCTAGATACTCTTCAAATCTTTTTACAATTAGCGAATAATTCATCAAAAAAACTCCTCCTTATATTTTAAGGACGAGTTTTCCCGCGGTACCACCTTTTTTTATACAATTCAATTTGTATACTCTTCATTTTTCCTTTAACGCAAGGATTTACGTGAAAACTTACTTTTTTCAGCCTTCAAGCTCCACTGCTACCTTCCATTATTTTATTTGTTTATTTTCACCATACATAAACTCTCTATATAAACAAAATAATGTACTCCTCAGTTTCGTTGCTTTTTTTCATATTCTAACTTATTTTCTAAGAAATTGCAATATTTTCTATAATTTCTCCTGCAACACTAACACGTAGATGTTTATTTGTCTTTTCATAACTTAACTCTTTAGGATTTTTGACATTGTGTCGGTTTCCTATTTCTTTATTATTTTCAAGATCAAACAAGTAAAAAGTATTCGTATTGTCTACAATTGCAATATAGGGATCACAAAAATGTAAATATTTATAATCTCCAAATAAACGATCTTTGCCTTCATAGTTTAAAAGACGCATGGAGGTTCCATTAGATAAAATGACATAATTTTTAGTATAAGAAACGATTTCATCCGTGAAGGAATCACTAATTTTAGTGTTAAACAAATCAATTAGAAACCATTTGCCGTTTTGCATTACAACTAAATGATTCATAGCAATCGTGTTTTGATTTTCCACTTTTTCGTCTATTAAACCTATATAATCGTAAACAAATGGTATTTTCAAATCAACACCATCCTCAAATGAAATGACTCCCCATTTTTCATCGCTATTTTTTACTAAATACGAATCTTTTTCAATCCCTATTCCATAATTTTTCACTTCTTTGTATCTTCCTAATTCTTTATTTAATTCCAAATCATATAAAATAATTTCTGCGTCTTTTAAATTAGCAATAGTTGTGTCTAACAAAAAAGCGTAACGATTTTTTATCAAAGATATTTTGTTTGTTTTTTCTTCTCCATATTCTAATAAAGCGTACGAAGAATTATTTTTTGAAGTTGCAAAATCACAATAGTCTTCGTTTTCACAAATATAGGTTCCTAATAAAGAATCGTTGTCATAAAAATAAAGTTTGCCATTGTATAAAAATTCATGTTTAGGGTTTTCAATTCCTTCTTTTGCTTTTTCAAAATGTAAAATTGTAGAAACAATTGCTAAAGGTACAAAAATGATTAGCAATAAAATTAATACTACAAATGTTGCTTTTTTCTTTTCCATATTTTTCTCCTTTTTATTCTTCAACTGGCAATACAATTTGTTGTGGAGCAGGTACATAAGCATTTTCATGCCCTACTAAAATTTCATTTCCACTTACTTTAAAAGCTAACATTCCATTACCATAATATTTATTTAAATTTAATTGAATTAATTCATTTCCACTTAAAATATTTTTATCACTTTTTTCATAAGTATAAATTCCTAATTTATTATTGGTATCAACACCTGCAAAAAAATTGTCATAAAGTTCAATATATTTCAATCCGGTTTTAGTAATTTGTTTTCCTTTAAAATCGTATATATAATAATTTCCATTATGAACAACTTTTACATAGTCTTTTCCATAATTTCTAATTTTATATGGAATGGCACTCGTAAGACTTGCCCCATTGTTTTTGGAAAGCAAAAGGTATCCATTTGCATCTTTTGCAACGTAATAGTCTCTTAATTTTTCTATAGAGCTGTAATTAAAACCAATATGCCCAGCAATATCAGTTAAATTAATTTTAATTACACCATAATTGCCACTTTGATTTTTAGCAACAACTTGTAAATCTGTTACTGTTGAAAAAGTAATTTCTTTTGTTCCTGTATAAGAATATGTATTTACTTCTCTATATTTTCCTAGATTCGTACTTTTCTTTAAATCGTAGAGTACTATATTTTGATTTGTTTCATTTACCAATTCTGGATTGTCACTGATAAAAATAAATCGTTGATTGAATATAGGAATAGCTCCTACGCTACCTGGAATTTCATAATCATTGTCTTCAAAAATCGTATCTTGAGCTAATGTACAATTTTTTAAATTTTTATCTCCTTTTGTTACATTGTTTTTATTGGAACAATTATAAGAACCCAATAATTCTGTTTTTTCTGTATTGCTATAAATGTACAACTTTCCATCAAAGTAATTAAGATTTCGTAAAGATTTGTTCAATACCCCTTCTGCTTTGTTAATCATTTTCGTGGATGTTTCCTCATTGTTTTTAATAGTAATGGTAATTATATCCCCATTTTCTTCTATAGCAAAAGATTCTTTGGTTTCTTTTAAAGTATTATTTTTATCATAAATACTTGTTTTTACATAATCTTTCGTAGTAAGAGATATAGCTTCTTCGTTTAATTTGTTTTTGTCATAAAATTTTAAATAAAGTTTTGTGTCATTTAGTAGAGCAACATAGTCATCATAAAGTTCTGCATAATCATAACTTTCCTTAAAAATATTTTGATTGTTGTAATTGTAAACTTCATATTTTCCATTATCTAATTGAACTTTGATATATTGATCGTTTATATTTTTAATTGTTCCTTCAATCGCTTTACTTATATTTTTTCCTGTTTCATCTATCACAAAATTTCGATTGTTTTGGACCGAAATATAATAATTTTTTTCATTTGGCGTAAATCCTAAATAGGAATATGTGAAATCCAATTTTGTTAAAATTTCATTGTTTTTAAATTCAACTAAACCATAAAGATTGGTTTCGTTTTTTAGAATATATTTATTTGCATCTACTTTTTTTACTTTTTTATATATAGCGTCTGAAAAATTAGTTTTCATGTTGTATACTTTTATTCTTTCCTCATCTTTTTTAGGATTATCATTGATAAAAACGTATGTATTATCTATAATAGCACTTCTGGTTAACACAGGAGTGTTGTCCTCATAAATTTGTTTTTCAACATCAAAAGCATCTTCCGCGCTATAATAGGAAACAAAACACAATTCTTCATTTTGATTTTCACAATTGTATTTACCAATTTCTTCTTTATTGGCATTTAAAAAAATTAAAGTTCCATTTTCATAACGATAGTTTTCTTCTTGTAAAATGACTTCTGGTTGTTTTGGGATTTCTTCTTTTTTATTTCTTTTTCCGATAAGAAAAAATATTCCCGCCAGTAAGAAAACCAAAACGAAAAAAGTTCCCACTAAAATAAAAATCTTTTGTTTTTTTGAACGTTTTTGCCACCATGACTTTATTTTATCTTTCCATTTTCTTTTTTTAGGAGGTGTAAAAAAATCACTTTGATGTTTTTCT
Source organism: uncultured Mycoplasmatota bacterium (assembly GCA_947574215.1). Taxonomy (GTDB): domain Bacteria; phylum Bacillota_I; class Bacilli_A; order RF39; family UBA660; genus MGBC108787. The sequence continues at coordinate 17,441 of CANPIX010000015.1, forward strand.
TCTATTGATTCCTCTTTTTTTTCAAGAGGAGCACTATTCACTTCATATATTTGATTGTTTAGATCGCTTAATTCTTCTATTTCTTTAGTTGTTTCAAAATCGTTTTTTTCTTCAAACATATTCCCACATCCTTATTCTATAAGCAAAATTATAGCATATCTTTTGAAATTGGTGTAGGGGTAAATCAAAAATAAGCAGGAAATAATCCTACTCGTTCGTGTCATTTTAAATTTAGAGATAATGCTTTTATCATTAATATATTACATTTATAAGAAATTTCAAAAGGTACTTCTAAAAATAATAATAATTTCCTTAAATAATCTAAATCTATGGGTGCACTATAGAAACCTTCTTCATACAAACAAGACAATTTTCTTTTAGCAACGGGAAAGTCATAGAAATTAGAATGAGAATCATCCTCTTTCCTAGGAACTTCTCCACACGCTTTTTGATAAACATCTTCTCCAAAAGAGGTTTCTATTAATTTTCTATTTTTTTCAACTCCACAAAGTATAAAATATTGGTCTTCCTCTCTTTTTTCTTCTTTCAGGCAATTGGCGAATCTTTCTGTTGTACTTCTCACATAATTTAAAAACACTTTGTAACGTTGTTCAATATAATTATCATCTTGAAGATCATTTGCAAGTAAATATTCTTTTTTTGGTTTCATTTTAATCACCTTATAATATATAAGATATCATAATGCCAAAAATTTATCAATTTTAAAGAAAATAGTTAATGTTTTGGAACTTCATCCACAATATAAGTTCCGTTATCATACCATAGATCTTTGTCTTCATTTAAAACCCCATACAAAAATACTTCTATGTTTCTTTTTTCATATTCTTTTATCAAATGTGGTGTTGTCAAATTATTAAGAAGACAAATAAATTGATAGTGGTAATCTGATTCGCTGTTTAAAATATAATTTAAAATTCCTAATTTAACTGGCGCATTTTTTTTATATAATTTTTCAATCACTTTGTTATGAAAACTCATTACGTATATATTTTTATTTTGATAATTTCTTAGAAGTTTTATAAGTTTCCGATAAGGGAAATAACGATCTTTAATTTCGACTAAAAAAATTTTTTCTGTATTTAAATCTAGTACTTCACTGAGTAAAGGAAGATTGTATTTTTTTTTCAAATATTTGTATGTTTTTCTTTTAATTAAATCCGCTTTAACAAAAGCGTTATGATGGACAACAAATTGGTTGTCTAAAGTTTTACGAACATCAAACTCAAATCCCGCTATTTTTGGATTTTCTATAGCATTTACGAAAGACGCAATTGTATTTTCTTTTATTGTTTCTGTACGTAAACCACGATGAGCAATAAATCTCAAAAAAATCACCTAATACAATATATTAGATGATTTATTTTTTATGTCTTTTTTTATGAAATAAGATTTTAAATACTACCATAATTAAGGTAAAACAAACGGAAGGAATGATGTAATTTTTGTATTCAAACATAAAGTTGGCTTTTAATGTTTCTGGCGTTGTTTCTAAAAAAGTTTGCTGGACGACTTCTTCCTCTTCTTTCAAAATATGGAAACGATAATCTACGCTTTTATTTTCTTTTGTGAGTGTTAGAACAACAATCGCATTATTTTCTAAATCATGATTGTCTTTTAAAAATACGGCAACTTCTTCATCCGCTTGATAGGTTAGTTCTAAAGAAGTAACCTCTTTTTCAATTAATACGCTATATTCATTGTTTAAAGGATCAAATGGAATAGACAGTTCTCCATTTTTTATCGTTAATTCGTTAAGTTTTAAGTCATTTGCAAAAACATTAGGCGTAAAGAAAAAGAAGAACAAAAACAAAAAAGCAAATTTTTTCAAATCGTCACCTCTATATCATTTTAAGTAAAATCTCATTCATTATATATAGTTTGTCCGGATTTATAAAAATATTGCCTTTTTTTAGAATTAAATCTCCATTTTTTAAAAGAGGCTGTATAGGATAAGTCTTTTTTAAATTTACTTGGTACAATTCCTCAAATTCTTTTACATTAAATCCTTTTAATAATCGAAAACCAAGCATTAAATGATTGTCCATAATATCTTTTTGGGTTAAAAATTCTGTTTCTTTGCGATAGTCGTTTTTTAAATATTTCGTTAAAGAATATGTGTTAGTGTATCGAACTTTGTCCAAATATCCTGAAGCGGAAAGCCCAAAACCATAATATTCCAAATTTTTCCAATAACGTAGATTATGTAGTGACTCATATCCTTTTTTCGAAAAATTACTGATTTCATAATGAAAGTATCCTTGTTTTTTTAAAAGTTTACAAATCATTTTATACGCCTCTGCTTCTTCATCTTCATTCATTTTATCAACGTGTTTTAAATAAAGCGGAGTGTTTTTTTCTATCATTAAACTATATGTACTAATATGTTCAGGATTTAAAGATAAAATTTGCTGTAAATCTTCTTTGATTTCTTTTTTATTTTCAAAGTCGAAGCCATAGATAAAATCAATATTGATATTGGAAAATCCATATCTACGACACAATTCGATTTTTTCTTTTACATCTTGATAATTGTGCCTTCGATTCATTTGCCTTAATTTTTCTTCATGAAAAGACTGAATCCCAATACTTAAACGATTGACACGATTGTGTTTTAAAATTCTTAATACTTCTTCATTTACATCATTGATGTTGCATTCAAAAGTACATTCTTTTAGATTTTCTATACGAAATAAATGTATAATTTCAAAGAGGGCTTTTAAATTTTCAGAAGATAAAGAGGATGGAGTACCTCCACCAATATAAATAGTTTCTATATCCTCTCCATTGTACAAATCCTCTATTTCATGTTTCAAGCTTTCTAAATATTCCTTTGCCCATTTTTCGTAGTAAAACATTTTACAAAAATCACAATAAGAACAAATACTTTTGCAAAAAGGAATATGTATGTAAACTCCTTTACTTTCCATATAGTTTTTACCTCACTACTTTTTTACTAGTTCCTCTTCTTCCATTTCTTCTTTCATTTCATCGGTTAATTTCATTTCTTGTAAAACAGCGCATAATTCTTCTGTACTATCTTCATTTTGAAGCATTTGATATATAATTGCAAACGCATTTTCTAAAGTATTGGCTTTTTTCATTTGCTGCTTTAACTCTTCAATATTTTCTTTACGATGCATGTGTTTTGTTCCAGATAAAGTAAAAATTACCTAGAACCCCCCCCCCTTGATTTTTTTACAACATCTTCAACATAATACTTTTGGTCAGAATCACATTTTGCAAGATAAATATTTAGTTTGTCGGCAAATATTGGTTTTCTTTCAGCTAAATCGTCTTGATAATAACGAAAAGTGGACCTACTAATCGAAAATTTTCTTTCACAATCTGATAAATGTAAGTTGTATTTTATAGGATACATGGCTAAAAAATCTTTTTCTTCTTGAGTAAGTTCTTTTATATTTTTCCCCATTATGCTTTTTATTAAAGAATCATCAATTTCATGATATAATTCTTGAATCTGCTGTTTTATTTCTTCCTTTCCTTCTGTTGCATTTTTTAAAGATTTCATTAATTTATTTCGTTTTAAATAATAATTTTTGGCCTTTACAAAGGCAAGTTTTTCGCTCATCTCCTCTTCGTTCATTGTTTCTAAAAATAAATAATTTATACTACTTTCGTATTCTTGAAAAGACATAAAAGTATACAAAATATCTTCTACTGTTGTATTCAGTATTCTAGATAAATTTTTAAAAGAAACACGATAGGCTAAAGATAGCAATAGAAATTCTTTTTGTACTTTTAAAGGATAAGTTTGTAAACTTTTTTTTGCTGTTTTGGAACCATCTATACCAAATTGGAATAAAATAGGTTTTAAATCCATCTTTAATTCTTCGTCTTCTAATTCAATTAAGTACTTTAAAAAATTTAATAAGGTAATATGTGACTCATTACACGCTTCTAAAAATGATAACTCACCCTTAGCTACTTTTTTTGCATATTGATAAATTACACTTAAATTTTTTAAAATACCTATTTTGTTTTTTTTACTCTCTTCTGCTACTTTATCGTACTGATTTATTTTAATTTGTTTTTTTATTCTTTCGTAACGATTTAAATCCGACAATTCTAAAAATTGCATTATTTTGTCATAATAATAACCGTTAATCAAAAGCATTTTCTTTATTTCACTTACTGTATATTTTTGAAATATATAAGATTCTATTTTATCAATATATTCTCCGTAATCTTTTTCATCGATTCCTACTTTATTATCCATTATTTAATTTTCCTCCTTTAAAATTTCTAAAAAAGCTTCTTTTGGGACTTCAACACTTCCTAGCATTTTCATTTTCTTTTTACCTTCTTTTTGTTTTTCTAAAAGTTTTCGTTTTCGAGAAACATCTCCACCATAACATTTAGCTAAAACATTTTTCTTCATAGCACTAATATTTTCTCGAGCAATGACTTTAGAACCAATACTCGCTTGAATTGGTACTTGAAACATTTGTCTTGGAATAATTTTCTTTAATTTTTCTACAATAGCTCGTCCTCGTTGATAAGCAAAATCTTTATGTACTATTACAGATAAAGCATCCACAACTTCTCCATTTAATAAAACGTCCATTTTCACTAATTTTGATTCTTTATATCCACACAATTCATAATCAAAGGAAGCATAACCTTTGGTAGTACTTTTTAAACGATCAAAAAAATCGTAAACAATTTCTGATAAAGGAATTTCGTAATGAATATTAACTCTAGTGTCATCAATATATTCTAACGATTTATAAATTCCTCGTTTGTTTTGACAAAGTTCCATAATTGCTCCAATATAATCGCTTGGAACAATAATATTGGTATAAATATAAGGTTCTTCCATTTGTTTAATATAAGTGTTATCTGGCATTTTATTTGGAGAATCAATAGTTAGTATTTCTCCATCGGTTTTAGTTACATTGTAAATAACGTTTGGACTTGTAGCAATAATTTCAATACCAAATTCTCGTTCAATTCTTGTCATTAAAATATCCATATGTAGTAACCCTAAAAAACCTATACGAAAACCAAATCCTAATGCCTCACTGGTTTCTGGTTCAAATGTTAAAGCCGCATCGTTTAATTTTAATTTTTCTATGGCTTCTTTTAAACTCTCATATTTGTTTGGTTCCACAGGGAAAATTCCCGAATACACCATAGGTTTCATTTTTTTATATCCCGAAAGAGGCTCTTTTGCTTCTTCATTTATTCGTGTAATCGTATCCCCAACGTTTACAGAAGTAATTTCTTTAATACTAGCACAAAGATAGCCCACTTCTCCACTTTCTAAGCATTCTAATTTTAATTCTTTTGGTGTATGTACACCAAGTTCAACCACTTCAAAATTGGCTCCGGTTGCCATCATTTTTATTGTATCTTTTAATTTTAATTTTCCATCCACTACTTTGATTAATGCAACAACGCCTTTATACGGATCAAAATACGAATCAAAAATCAAAGCTCTTAGAGGTTTTTCTAAAGTGTTTTTAGGAGGGCTAATACGCATTACAATGGCATCTAATAATTCTTTTACTCCTACTCCTGTTTTTCCACTGCACAATAAAATTTCTTCTTCATGAAATCCCAGTACTTTTTTTAATTCTTCCTTCACTTTGGAAACATCTGCGTTTGGTAAATCTATTTTGTTAATGACTGGAATAATAGTTAAATCGTTTTGCATGGCTAAATAAAGATTAGCAAGTGTTTGGGCTTCTATTCCTTGCGCAGCGTCTACAACTAAAATTGCGCCTTCACAAGCCGCTAAACTTCTTGAAACTTCATAAGAAAAATCGACATGTCCTGGTGTATCAATTAAATTTAAAATATAGTCTTCTTTTTGAAATTGGTATTTTAATCGCACCGCATTTAACTTTATAGTAATTCCACGTTCTCTTTCCAAATCCATATTATCTAAAATTTGATTTACCATTTCTCTTTTATCTATAGCACCTGTTATTTCGAGCATACGATCTGCAAGTGTACTTTTGCCATGATCAATATGTGCAATAATCGAAAAGTTACGGATTTTTTCTTGTTTCATACACATCACTATCTTTTATTATACTGAATTTTAAAAAAAAAGAAAGAAAAAGAATTTTTATTGACTCATTTTTCTTTCTCTTTGCAAACTGTTTTCTTGGCTAATTTCCTCAGGTAATAAATTAGACGGTATTTTGATACTTTTCAAATATTGAATTAGTTCTTGGTTCTTTTCCAAATCGTATTGTTCTTTTCTCCCTTGTTTTTTATCATAAACTTTAAAGAAAGATCTATTTCTTATTAAATCAAAATAAAAACAACTCTGAATTTCTCCTAGGCATACTTTGTAATCAATAAATGTAGTTCCTTTTAAGATATCTTCATACTGCAAATAATAATCTACTAATGTTTCGGTTTTATCCCCTTTATTAATGAATATATAGTTTTTTTCCTTTGGTATTTCTTTAAAAGTTTCAACAAAAAATGTATCCTCAAATATCAATTGTGCCACCTTTTTTTCTACAGCTTTTTTAGTTTGCAAATCAATGATCAAATAATCCCAAGCGTGCAATCTAATGATAAGATATATTGAATGGTCTTTTTCTACTTTTTTTAGATCTTTCACTTGTTCTTGTTTATAAAAATAAGGAATCGTATTTCGTAATTTATGGTGAAATTCTTGCCATATATTTCGAATCGCTTCTATTTTTTCCATAAATTTTTCTAGTTCCATACCTTCGTTAATTTCTCTATACTTTTCAAATAAAGTTTCTTTTAAAATCATATTTTTTTATTTTCCACCTTCCTAAATAAAAGCAACATCTAATGATTATAATGAAAAGTATTGACAAATACAAGAGAATCGACAAAATTTGACATTTTTTTAAGTAAATAATGATTTTACAATTCCAAAAATTTCTGTAATTCCATTTGACATAAACGATTCAACTTTGCTTCCAATAAAAATGGCTGCATCTGTGGTGTTATTACTATAATCATGATGTTCTTGGTATGTATACGAATGAATATCTATGGGATTTCCATTTTTAATATCTTCTTCAAATTTTTTAATACTTTCTTCCGTCATAGCGGTCTTTTTTGTTATCTTTGCTTCGTAATATCCGCTTTCAAGAGCAATGTACAAACTTATAAATAACAAAAATAAAGCACTTAATAGTTTAAAAAATGGGCTTTTTTCTTTTTTTTTCATTCCTATTCCCCTTTCACATAATGATAAATAGCTTCCGCTAAAATATTCAATGTATTGTTAATTTCTGTGATTGTGTTGTATTGCCCTCCTAATTCTATTAATATGGCATTGGGACTTATATTTTGATTGTAAATACCATTTACGCCACTTCCACCTTTTTGTGAGATTCCTCTTGTTAATTTTGGATTGATTCCTTTTATGTAATTATTAATGGCTTCGGCCATCTTTAAATTTTTTTCATAATTTGGATGATCTTTTCCTATTACAAATAAAACTTTTGCAAATTTTTTATTGTCTATGGTAGTTGTAGTAATGTCATAACTCATAGAATCTCTATGCAAATCAATAAAGTAAACCAAACTTGGATTTTTTTTAATTGCATCTTCTAGCAGAATTTTACTTGCAGCATAAGAATAAGAATATTTCCAGTTGTGTACTCTTAATAGTTCTGCTATATCGTTGGTTTCTACCATAGATGGAATTCCTAAATCGTTTAATGATTCTCGTAAAATGTAAGAAGCCATTAAAACACTCGGAGTGATATTATAAGATGCGTTATTGGATTTTTGGTATCCTTCGGTTTGATGCGTATTATAAATATAAAGAACAGGCTCTTTTACTTTTGTATCGTAAGGGTCTTCTACATAACCAGCTTCAACTCCACTTACTTCTTCTTCCTCTTCTTTTAGGGTATCCACACCTAAGGTATATTTAAGCAAAAAATTAGTACTATTTAAATTAACAATATCATAAAAAATAGTATGCGATTTTTTTGTATTTAAGTTATAATCTACTAAGTGATTAATTAAAGTTTCATTATCTAATTTTATTAAAAATTTGTTATACAAAATATGAAAAATAAAAAAGAACGAGGAAAGAGCAATTCCTATACTTAATAAAACTTTATAACCAAATTTTAATTTTCTTTTTGTTTTTAAGCGTTTTGCCATTTCTTTCCTCCTTTTATCTAAGTATAAAAAAGAATAATGAAAAAAAATGTCAAAAAAAACATCTTAAGGATGTTTAATAAAAATATTATTGATGCTATTTGCTATAATGCTAGAACAAGTTTCTATTACTTCATGAATAAAAACACTGGTATAAAATTTTTTATTTTGTTCTAAACATAATGGCACTCCAATTGATAAAACGGGAATTTGAAATGTTTTTTTACTAATTTCTTTAGAAGAATTCAAAGCACTTCCTGGAACAATTCCTGTATCATTAATTTCAAAGGCACTATTTAAATAATTTTCAGATTTTGTAGCCATTGAGTCAATTATAAAAATAAGATCAGGTTTTAAATCGTTTACAACCATCTCAATAAGTTTAAAAGAATTTATTCCTGTTTTTTCAGTTACGGAAGGAGTAAATAAAGCAATTTTGGGTAGTGTTAAAAAATCATGATATTGATTGGTTGCAATCAATTTGTCTGTTGTTATTACTCCTAAAGCATCGCCATCTACATTTTTGTTTCCAAGACCAATTACTAAAATTTTATTAACTTTGGTGTATTTCTTTAAAAACATTTTTAAAATACGTTCTATTTCTTTTGTCAAACTGTTTTGTTTTATTAATAAAGATTCATAAGAAAATTGAGTTACAAAGTAGTCTCCTACTTCTTTTTTTATTTCTTTTTTTGTTTCTTTTAGAACTGCATAATGGGTCGTTTTGAAAGTACTATTTTTCTTTTCATCCACTTTATATTTGCTATCTATTTTATCAATTCCAATATCTAAAAAAAGTTTTTGTTTCATACACACTCTCCTTATATTTAGTATGAAAAATATTTTTCATTTTATAAGCATAGGATGTAAGGGATGGGACTTGCAAAAGTCTTTTACATTTGATAGAATGGTTTATGAATTTAAGAAAGGAGATTTTTATGCCTAATATTAAAAGTTCTAAAAAAGCAGTAAAAGTTATTGCCAAAAAAACAGAAAATAATCATGAACTGAAAGCCAGAGTAAAAAACTTAATTAAAAACTGCGACATAGCAATTAAAGCTGGAGATAAAGAAAAAGCAAACGCTTTGTTTAACGATATGAAAACAAATATTGATCATGCTGTAGCAAAAGGCTTAATTAAATCCAATACGGCAGCTAGACAAAAATCTAGATTATCAAATAAAATTAAAGAAATGAAGTAACCAACTAGCGTACTTCGTTTTTTAATGATAAAATGAAAAAGGTGATTGATTTGAAATTTATAAAGAAAAATTTTATTCCTTTTCTTTGTTTGCTATGCATTGGTTTTGTTTTTCTTCATATAGAAGCTATATCCAATAAAATCTCATTAGCTTTAGAAAAAAATCCTCGTATATTGTTAGAAGATGCCAATGCTTATAAAAAGACAGATAATTTCATTTATGTTCAAAATACAGATGATTTTGTTCCTCTTAGTTATCAAGATTTACTTAACATTTATTATACAATCACAAATAGTGGATATTCTGAATTTACTTTTTATTGTCCTAGTGAGTATAAGGAATGTACAAAAGATACAGAAAAAATAAGTGACGATGCAGAAATATTGACTTATATTAACAACTTCGTCCATCCATACAATAGTTTTTCTAATATTCAAACTGTGATTTCAGAATCTGGAGAAATTAACATTCATATTAAATATTTATATACTGAGGAAGAAAAACAAGCAATTGATCAAAAAGTAGAACAAATCTATAAAAAAGTAATTAAAGACAGTATGAGTGATTATGAAAAAATAAAATCTATTCATGATTATATTATCGATCATACAAAATACGATGTAGAAAGAAATGACAATGATACTTCAAAATACAATTCTTATAAAGCATACGGTCCTTTATTAGAAGGTTACGCGACTTGTAGTGGTTATACAGACGCTATGGCACTTTTTTTAGATAAAATGGGAATTAAAAATTTTAAAGTTGCAACAGAATTAATGCAAGAAGATATATCGGGTCACGTTTGGAATGCTGTGTTTTTAGAAAATAATTGGTTACATCTTGATTTAACTTGGGATGATCCAGTAAGTGACGATGGAAAAGATTATCTACAACACAAATACTTTTTAATCACCACAGATAAATTAGAAAAAACAGATAATGAAGGAGATGTTGTTGTAAAAGATCATCTCTTTAGCAAACGAATATATCCAGAATTAAAAAAGTAATCTCAATTAAAAAGGATTACTTTTTATTTTGTGATTCAATAAATTCTATTATTTCTTGTGTAGTTGAAGAAAAATTTTCGTAATTTACGGTAAACCAATAAACGTTCATTTGATTTTCAAACCAAGTATATTGACGTTTTGCATAATTTCTCGAATTTTTTTTGCATTCTTCTACCACTTCTGCAAGCGTTTTTTTATTTTCAAAAAAAGGATAAAATTCTTTATAACCAATTCCAGTCATTAATGGCTTATACCTCATATTTTTAATACAATATGGCTTTACCTCGTCAATTAACGGGATAAGCATCTTATCAAAACGTTCATTAATTTTTTGATATAAAACTTCTCTTTCTGTTGTTAAACCGATTAAAAGAACATCTTCGTATAAACAAGAAAATTCATTATTTTTAGGAAAATCATTATTTTCTAAACGTTCTAATAATCGAATAAGACGATTACGATTTTTTTTATCATAAATAATTCCTAATTCAAAAGAGTCAATTTTTTTTATAAGTTCTTCATTTGACAAATTCGTATATAAAGAAGTTTTGTCGCTTTCTTCTTTAAAATTATAATCGTATAGTGCTGCTTTTAAGTAGTACCCTGTACCTCCAACAAAAATAGGAATTTTCCCTTTTCCTTTTATTTCTTCAATTTTTTTACGAGCGTCTTTTTGATAATCAAATACAGTATAATTTTCTTCAATTTTTTTAATACTTAATAAATGATGAGAGATTCCTTTTTGTTCTTCTTTTGTAATTTTAGCAGTTCCAATATTCAAATTTTCATAAATTTGCATAGAGTCTGCATTAATTATTTCCCCATTATATATTTTGGCAAGCTCGATACTTAATTTTGTTTTACCAACACCTGTTGGGCCTACAATTGCTAAAATCATTTCATTCACCTACTTTTTTTCTTTTTTATTTGTTAGAAATCTTCATCAGTACTATCATACTCTTACTATAAAAAGTTTATTTTTTTCATAATCATTTCTACATTTTTAACACTTACTATTTTTAAATTTTTGTATTTACTTTTATTTTATTAAAACTTCAAAAAATTTAAAATGTAAACTATCTAGTATAATTTCCTTTTTGTATTGCGATTTTTATTTGCTTTTTTTATATATGTTTTCACAAGATTTGCAAGTAATTTCTAATTCATAACTTGTTATTTTTTTATCTAATATTGTAATTAGTGGTTCCATATCTTTTGGACAGCAGAATCTATTTTTTATAGTAATAAATTCAAAATGACAACATTTACCAATATTACTATCTTCAAAATCTATTAAAATGCTTCCCTGACTTCCGCAATTACATTTGTATTTTAATTTTATTTTATCATAAGTTGAATAACATAAATAACCTATATTTTCGTTGCATATATCACAGTACATCCAACCACCATAATTTGTTGCCAATCTTGTATTTACTAATTCTTTAGTTTTTATTATTCTTGCCATACTTTGATCTCCTAATCTTACACTCTAATGAATCCATTATTATAAATTACATAGCCTGCCTCTTTAGATGCACATCTTTTCAGTCAGTCTATTGTTAGTTTTTCTTATCCTAACTTGCTATCATAAAATTTTCTTGTATTCATATTATAACATATTTTTCATTTTGTTTATAAATATTACCTTTTTTATTCTTTTTACGATAATTTAGTGTCTATTCTATATAAATTTTTCTTTATATCCTTTATATAAATTAACACGATATTTATATCAATTTCTATTAAAATTTTGTCTTTAAAAGTATTGCATTTTTGTGAATATCTTTTTATAAGTTTTTAAATAGCATTATAAGCGCTTACGACATTTTTGTTTATGGAAGATATTCTTATAAATTATTATAATTCTTTGTATTTTTGTTTTCAAAGATTATAGTATTACCACTATTATGCAGCATGAGGCATGTAGTATATTAATTTACAAATAGTTAATAATCGTTAAAAGATAATAACGGTAAAACTACGGACTAAATTATACAAATAAAAATCGCAGCTTGGAAGGAATAGATCTACTTAAATCATTAATGTATATATATATCTTCACACTTATTAAAGAAAAGACAAGAGTATCATTTAATTTCAAGTTTATGAAGCTTATATAAACAATATTGGTATTTGTTAAAGTAATACTACTTGTTTTTCAACTTTGCTTTAATATTATTAAGCTAAATAAGTTATAAATTTTCTTTTCTAATCCCTCATCAAAATGTAATTCTTTTGTTTTTAATTTAATCATCTAAATCTATTCCTCTCTTACCTTAAATGCAAAAAAATCAACTTCTTTTGAAGTTGATACTATATGTTTAAATCTAACAAAAGTTAGAATAGATTGCTCAATGGTGCACGAAAGAAAGAAGTACAACAGCACTCATAATTCTATTTTCTATTACAAAAGATCATAATATTGAAGAAATTCATATAAAAAAGGGGCTAGAATTTTTATATCTATATTATTATTTTCTATCATCCACAATAAAATATCTAAACATTTATAAGAATTATTAAGTTTAATCAAAGTAATTTTATTTGCCGAAATTGTAATATTACTAAAAGTGTGCATATTCCAATAATCCATCTTTTTACTACTCATCTTATGTTGTTTAGCATATACCATTTTTAATAATTTTCTATTAAACTTTTGGGCTTTTACTTCATCAATATCTTTATAAGAAAAATCTTTTTCATCTTCTAAGTCCAATAAAAGAAAACAACTATCATCTAATATTTTTTTCATAATTTTAAATGACTTTATTTTAAACGGCTTAAACTTGAATTCAAACCAAACTACTATATTAACAATAATTGCTATAAAATGGTGAATTAATGGCAAACGCATTATAAAGGTACAAAAACGATAAAACGGTATATCTGCTTTTTCACCTGGCAAATCAGTCAGTCTTTTAGCAATTAACCATCTTATCCATGAATCAAATATGGAAAATACTCCTTTTGGTCCTATTGCAAAAAATATTTTTTCTGTAGTTTCTATCCCTGTTGCACTATCACCAATTTTAGGAAGCAAACCTTTCTCAGCTATACTTTCAATATTGTTTTTATTTGTATAATGAAAAAATGAATAACAAATATCTATATCTTTTATATCTTCAACTTTCATTAATATTTTACTCCTTACAAAGAATCACATGAATAATGATTATGTCATTATACAAATGTGTTTATTAAATTGACATAAATCAATTCTAATTATATAAATATGTTATCATAAATTTAAATATATTAAAACTCGAACTCATAAAATAAATTAAAAGTTCGAGTTTTCTATCAATCTGGTGCGTTTACTGATGGGGTTTTGCACTCACCAGAAAAACAAGTTTATTAATATTTATTATATCGTTTATTTCATTTTAAAACAATATCATTTTGTTGCAGAAATTTGTAATTTTTAGTAATAACTTGTATGAAAATTATTGTTTTTTTGATTTTTCATTTTTTTTCTTTTTACTCCACCAAGTACCAGTAAGTGAACAGCCTCCACCAATAAATATAAATACTATCATAAATATCCAAAATTCCATATTCTACCTCCTCGTATAAAATTTTTAAACT
>CANPIX010000016.1 GCA_947574215.1 uncultured Mycoplasmatota bacterium
TAGTGTAATCGGAAACAATGGGTTACAATCTAGTGTATCTTTCTATGTGGCTCATTCTTATTCTCCTACGATGGTACCGTATATTTGTGAGAATATGAAATGCTTGAGATCTACTACTTGTAAAAAAACAAGTGATTGTTGGGAAGAAGAAGGTTCTTATAGAAATGGAATCATTTGTAGATATATATGTGATGATGGAAGTGAAGATGAAGGAATAACTTATGATTGTGAATCCGGTGATGGACATTGTGGTACTGGGAATCCTAAGGAAAAATGTTTGGAGTATCAATTTTGCCTTAAACCAACTTGTCCAAATGGGGGAAATTATAATAAAATAACAAATTTATGTGAGTATTAAAAAGGGTGATTAAATTGAAAAAAGATTATGTTTGGAAATTAGTATCTTTAATTTTAGCTGGAATTATAGTAGGTTACATTCTATTTATTACAGAAAATTTGTTTATTTATTTGAAAAGCAATCATCAAAAATTGTTGAATGTTCGTCACTTTAATTGTCATTATGAAATTAAAGACAATGAAAAGTACCAACGTTATGAAACTCATTTAAATACTAATAAGTATTTAATTATAGAAACTATAGAGGAAATAACAATTTTAAAATATCCAAAAATAGAATCCTATAATTTAGCTAAGGAATATTTTAAAGATCTTAACTTAGCGGAAGCTCACTATGAATATAATAATGAAGAAAAAGAAATAAAAATTAGACAGATTTACAATTTAGATACAAGTGAGGAGAAACAACTATGGTATAAAGATTATAAGGAGAGATTAGATGCAAAATATATGTGCGAAGAAATTTAAAAATTCTTGGATATTTTATACATTTTTATTGCTTTTTATTTTAGTTGTTATTATACTAATTAATTATAAATTAGAAAAAATAATGAAAAAAACAAATAATGTATTAATTGTTTGTGAATTAAAAACTGGCAAACAAAATTCAGTAGCTTATGAAGTAGTAGTTGATTCATTAGCGGAAATTAAAATGGTTTACAAAAAAAAATATGACGAAAATTCAAAGTTAGAAACGGTTGAAAATTTAGAAAAATCCTATTTAATTGGTACTTCATTTTCTAAATTTGTGCTGGGATTAGGAGAAAATTATATTTGCAAATAAGTTTTTTAATAAATCCAAAATGAGAGACCACTTTGTTTCATTTTTAAAAATTAAAACAAATTTAAATAAAAAATCAACAAAACTATTTATAGATATTTGCATATTTTAAAAAAATATGATAATATACTTTAACGAATGGATGTGTAAAATATGTTAGAAAATATTTTATTAGTTGTATCAATTTTATTAATTGCGATTGTTTTACTTCAAAGTAGTAAAGCAAGTGATTCAGCACAGATTATTACAGGAGGAAATGAAAGTCTATTTCAAAATACAAAAGAACGTGGAATTGAATTGTTGATAAGTCGTATAACTTTATTTTTAGGAATTTTATTTTTTATTGTTTCATTTTTGCTGTTTGTAAAATAAGTCTTAGACTTGTTTTTTTTTACAAAAATTTTAGTGTTATTTAGAAAAATTCTATATTTTTATTAATCTTGGATAAATTAAAAATAGATTAAGAAAGTTCTAATCGAAGTAAAGTTTTAGTATCCTTTCTTTTTTTTTAATAAGTTTTAGAGTATAATAAAAATATGGTGAAAAATATGAAAAATAAAAATGGATTTACGTTGATTGAATTGATAGTAACTATAGGAATAATGATTTTAATTGGTTTGGTTATTGTTAATAATATGGCTGGGTTTTTAAGCAAAAAAAATGATAGAGAGTACGAAAGCTTTAAGCAAAAATTGGAAGAAAGCGCTTGTATTTATGTTGAAACGGTTTTCACAAGTAATGAACGAAGCAATTGTAGAAATCACGGATGTAGTATTTCTGTAGATAGTTTAATTCAAAGAGGTTATATTGAAGATACATTAAAAGATCCGAATACAGGAGAATTAATAACCAATAATAAAAATAAATACAAAATAAATGTACGATGGGAAAACAATGTGAAAACTTGTAAAATGAATGGATAGGGATAGAATGAAAGAAAAAATATTATTAGTTTTAGAAAATATACATGAAGCCAAAGAGGCTATAGAGATTAATGATTTATTACAATTGCAAACTCCGGAAGAATATCGTGAAGTTATGGATGCATTGGAAGAATTGGTTGACGATTTCTTAATTTATAAAACTAAAAAAGACAAATATATTTTAATTAAAAATTGTCCTAGTCTTAAAATTGGCAGATTGACTGTTAACAAAAAGGGATATGGATTTGTACTATTAGAAAAAGAAGATGATTTATATATTGCAAGTGATCACTTAAATGGTGCTATTCAAGATGACATCGTTCTTGCTGAAATTATAAGAAATGGAATAAAAAAGGAAGGCCATATTTTAAAAATTTTAAAAAGAGAGATTCATGATATGGTTGGGGAAATTATTGTAAAAGATAACCAAATGACAATTGACTTAGATGATGATAAAAAGGATATTGAACTTGTTATAAAAAAAGAAAGCCTAAAAAATTGTGTGATAGGGCATAAAGTAGTGATAAGGTTAGAAAAGGAACTTGGAAAAAAGAAATATTTAGCAAGTGTTGTGCGAATTTTAGGTCATAAAGATGACCCAGGTGTTGATATTTTGTCAATTGCCTATAAATATAATATTGAAACAGAATTTAGTGAAGAAGTGGAGCGTGAGCTTACTGGGATTCCTTCAGAAGTTATAGAAGCCGATTTGAAAAATCGTAGAGATTTAACGAATAAACAAATATTTACAATTGATGGATCTCATACCAAAGATATCGATGATGCCATTAGTTTAGAAATGGAAGACGATTTATACGTTTTAGGGGTACACATTGCAGATGTTTCCAATTATGTTAAAGAGAATACGGCTTTAGGAGATGCGGCTTACGAAAGAGGAACTTCTTGCTATTTAGCTGATACAGTAATTCCTATGATTCCTCATCAATTGTCTAATGGAATTTGTTCTTTAAATGAAGGTGTTGTGCGTCTTACCATGACTTGTGAAATGAAGATAAACCAACGGGGAAAAGTGGTAAGTTATGATATTTTTCCTAGTTACATTAAAAGTCGTAAGAAAATGACTTATGAAGCGGTGAATGATATCTTAATGCGAAATAAGAGTATAGACGGGTATGAAGAATTTGAATTTACTTTAAAGAAAATGAACGAACTTGCCCATATTTTAAGAAAAGAAAAAATTAGTCGTGGGTATATTGATTTCGATTTGGATGAAGCGGAAGTTGTACAAGATGAAGAAGGACGCGCAATTGATATTGTAAAAAGAGATCGCGAAGATGGAGAAGTTTTAATTGAAGATTTTATGATTGCTGCCAATGAAACAGTTGCTAATCATATTTATAATATGGATTTGCCATTTATTTACCGAGTACATGGCACTCCTAATAGTGAAAAAATAGATGATTTTGTTAATCTTGTGAAGCTTTTGGGCTATGAATTACAAACAAAAGTTAATGATTTAACCCCGATTTCTATGCAAAAATTACTTGAAGAACTTTCAGATAAAGAAGAATTTAGTATTTTGTCGAGTATGCTTTTGAGAAGTATGAAAAAAGCAGAATACAGTAAAGACAATATTGGTCATTTTGGTTTGGGAAGCAAAGCTTATACACATTTTACAAGTCCTATTCGAAGATTCCCAGATTTAACCGTTCATCGTTTGTTAAAAAAATATTTAATAGAAAACGATTTATCAATGTCAACTATTCGTTATTATGATTCTGCTTTGGTAGAAATTGCTGAACATTCTAGTGAAAAAGAAGTAGGAAGCGTAAATGCTGAACGTGATGTGTTGGATATGAAAATGGCAGAATATATGGAAGGGCATATTGGTGAAATTTATAAAGGAATGATTTCTACTGTTACAAATTTTGGTTTTTTTGTAGAACTTCCAAATTTGGTTGAAGGTTTGGTTCATGTAAATACATTAAAAGGAGACTTTTATAATTATGTTCCAGAACAATTAGCTTTAATTGGTAACAATACCAAAATACAATATCGTATCGGAGATTTAGTAGATGTAAAAGTAATTTCGGCTTCGAAAGCAACTGCGATGATTGATTTTGAAATAGTAAAGAGTGAGAAAAAAGATGGAAATCAAGAATAAAAAAGCAACTTTTGATTATTTTATTGAAAGTGAAATAGAAGCCGGAATTGCTTTAGTAGGAACTGAAATCAAAAGTATAAGAAAAGGTTCAGCTCAGTTAAAAGATAGTTATGTTGTTATCAAAAATAAAGAAGCGTATATTATAAATATGTACATTGCAAAATACGAAGAAGGAAATATTTTTAATCATGAAGAACGAAGAACTAGAAAACTACTTTTACATAAAAAAGAAATTCGAAAATTAAAAGAGATGTCGGAAAAAGAGCGTTATAGTTTAGTTCCATTAAAATTGTATTTAAGAAATGGAAAAGCTAAGATATTAGTTGGAATTGCTAAGGGTAAAAAATTGTATGATAAGCGTGAAGTACTAAAGAAAAAAGAGAATATGAGAGAAAGCCGAAATTATATTTAATTCTATTTTAACATACTTTGTGATATAATCATTATAGGTGGTATTATGACAAAAGTGAAAAAAAGAAAACTTAGTAAAAAAATAAAAATTGTTCTTTTTTCGCTAATTGGAATATTGTTGATTCTCAGTATTTGTGTTACCTTTCCAGTCTTTTTTAAATCAAGTAGAGTGGAAACTAATAATCCAAGTGTAAACGAAGAAATAGATCCTCCAAAATTAAAAATATTGGATTTAAATAGTAACTCTAGACCTATAGCGGTGATGATTAATAATATTGGAGTTGCAAGAGAAGTCCAAACAGGATTGCAAGATGCATATATGGTGTATGAAATCATTGTCGAAGGTGGACTTACAAGATTGATGGCACTTTATAAAGATACCGATACAGCAAAAATTGGAAGTATTCGTAGTGCAAGACATTATTATTTAGATTACGTTTTAGAAAATGATGCAATTTATGTTCATTGGGGTTATAGTGAATTTGCGATGAATGATATTAATAAATTAAAAGTAAATAATGTAAATGGTTTGATTTATGGAAATAAATATTTTTGGAAAGACAATACTTTGAAAGTTGCTACGGAACATAGAGCATTTTCAAGTATGGATTTGATTCAAAAAGGTATGGAAAAATTAGGATATCGGAAAACAACGAATGAAAAACCTTTGCTTTCTTATAGTGTTCAGGCTATAGATGTAAGTAAATTGGAAGGAGCAATACCAGCGAACCACATAGATATTCGATATTCGAAAATTGTTACCTCTTCTTATGATTATGATGCTGAACATGAAATTTATAAAAGAAGTATAAATGGAAAAGCTCATGTTGATGCAGTAACAAAGGAGCAAAATACAGCAAAAAATATTATTACGTATCAAGTAAAAAATACAACCATAAGTGGAGACTATAAAGGAAGGCAAGATTTAGATACAGTAGGTTCTGGGAAAGGTTATTTTATAAGTAATGGTTACGCAGTACCAATAAAATGGAGTAAAGAAAGTCGTACAGCAAGAACAGTTTATCAATTTTTGGATGGTACAGAACTTAAAGTAAATGATGGAAATACCTATATTCAAATTCAGCCTGTAGGTGAAGATTTAACCATTTCATAATTGTTTTTTGTTAACATATATTTTATAAGGAGGAAAACACAATGCAAACATTTATTGATTTTTTAGCGGGGAATTATTTATGGTTTATTATTATTGCTTTAATTTTAGTATTTGCTTTAATAGGATATTTAGTTGATACAAGCGAAAGAGCAAGTAAAAATATTATTTTAGAAGATGAGCCAATTCATCCAAATACAGAAGCTATTGATAGCTTAAATATGAATATGGAAACGGAAGAAATTGAAGAATTGGAAAAAGATGTTATTGTAATGCCTCAAAAAATAGAAGACACTCTAAAAAATATGGAAGAACAAGTTCAAAAAGTTGCTAATAGTACAGAAGTTTTAGATGTAGAACAAAATTAAAATAGGAATAATCCTATTTTTTTGTGTAACAATTTTTTTCTTGACATATTAGTATTTCGTCTAATATTTTTTCTTTAGAAGGACATTTTAAATATATTTTTAATCGATAGGTATTGTTTTCTATTTTAGTTATTATAATATAACTATCTAAATAGTTACAGTATTTATTATTTTCATCTTTTATCTCATCAATTAACTCTAAATTCTTCATTTCTTCTAAAATAAAAGATGTAGAATCTCCAATATTTATAGGTAGTAAATTATTTTCATAATACTTTTTAGTTGCAGTGGCTATAATGTTTAAATTATTGTTTATCATTTCATTTTGTTTTTCATGATGCTTTTTTAATCTAGCAGTTGTAAAAGTTATTATGATCATAACAAGAAATAAAATAAAAAGTTTTAATAATAATAATTTATAATCAATTTTAATTAAAATTGTAGGTGTATTGTATTCATTTTTTGTTTTTTTGGTATAGCTTCGTTTTTTAAATTTTAAATGTTGTAATACTTCTTTTATTAAATTGGTCTTCTTTTTTTCATAATTCTTTTGATAAGTTTTTTTTGGTTGGTTGTGATTTTCCTTTTGATTTTTTCTTTTTTTAAATTTACTTGATTTTTCTTCGTACATAAAAAATCCCTTCTTTTTGTTTTTCTATTATACATGATATTACAAATATTGTCATATAAATTTTATGGAAAATTTTATAGATTTATGATAATATACATATACGGGGCAGTAATTGGTTTTCGACAATTATTACTAGTTAGGATGGCAAGTGGTAGGCATACCTTAAATGTACCAAAAAAATAAATAACAAAACTGAAAAAGCCTTTGGTGGCTTCAATCCTGTTTTTGCCTAATTAAAGGTTAAGGGATACTTCTACTTACTTTTTCTTATAGGGTAAGATAGGGGTTTATTAATATAAGATATATTATAAAAATGTTTAAGGTTTTATAATGAAATTTCAACTTAAACTAATTATCCAATAGGTACGCTATAGCCGGTTGTATAATGAAATATAAATCTAGCTAAACTTGTAGAAATTCTATCATAGGGTATTTTGGACAGGAGTTCGAATCTCCTCTGCTCCACCATGTGGATATAAAACAAACAAAATGGTTTGTATGAAATATATAGGGTAGATTATAGGTGTTATTATGAATTCGATGGAAATTATGCATTTTGTTATACTTGCTAGTGTTTTGGAACCTATTCCAGAGAAAATAGGGTGCACTACTCGTAGCAGAGATTGGCAAGATAAATCTAAATTGGAATATTTTCTTATTTCTGGTTGTAACATAGGTATAATTTTTTATGAACTATCAGAAAGAATAAAAAATAACGACTATAGACAACCAACAATGATTTATGATTTGGCGTACAAGGCTCAACAGTTCAGTTTTAAGAATAGACTTGGTGGTAAAATAAATTTTGGAATAATAGAACTTTTAATACCTATAATTGCAACTCAAGTTATAAAAAATAATTATGATGGTATTACTGTTTTAGATCAAGTTGGTGATATCTTAAAGTTTACTTCAAAAGAAGATGTGCAATATCATTGGAAGTTTCGAAAAATTGCTAGAGAAGTATCAAAGGAATTCCCTAGTGATTGCAGTTATGAAGTAGAAAACATGTATGATTATTATAAATTATATAAAAATGAATTAGAAAATAATGTTCATAAGGAATATTTAACTAATTTTAAAAGAATAAAAAAAGCATATAATGTTATAGAAAAAAATCTAAGCAATGATAATTTATTGAATTCTTCTGTAATTGCTTATAATACTATCTTAAAAGATTGCCAAAATTATTGTGGATTAGCAGCTGATTATATATGTGTGGCATTATACTTATATTTATCAAAATTTCCTAATACAATAATCATTTAGGAAATTATAATTTAACAATAAGTATAAAACCATAACTAAATACGAAGTAGTTTGTTTTTGACTCTGTCAGGTCCACCAAATTGATAGGAAACTCGAACTTTTCGAGTAATAATAGAAAGCGACTTGTCAAAAAGCCGTTTTTATGTTATTATGAATATGTCAAGGAAACTTGCATAAAATAAAAAAGGGAATATTCAGTTTTTGCGAGTTGAATGTCTACCCAAATTAAATTTAGTTCGACATTTAATCTAATAGTCCAATGTCTATTGCAACAGTTTGAATTGGTTCATTATCTATTAAAACTCTATTTATTGCATCTTCTTTAAATTGCTTTGGATATTCTTTATTT
Organism: uncultured Mycoplasmatota bacterium; assembly: GCA_947574215.1. Lineage (GTDB taxonomy): Bacteria > Bacillota_I > Bacilli_A > RF39 > UBA660 > MGBC108787. The sequence goes on from CANPIX010000016.1 coordinate 8,326, forward strand.
TTGGTTGTTCTAAGAATATCAAATCCATGCTTATCTATTAACCATACTAAATATTGAATATTGTGTTTAGTCATTCCATATTTTGATTGTAAAGTTTTTAGTGTTTCTCCTTCTTTTCTTTTATTATATATTTCTATTTTTTCTTCATAACTTAATTTTGACATATAAAAACCTCGTTTCTATTTTGTCCAAGAAACGGGGTTCATATCATATTTATTAATCTAAAAAATAACAAACTATTTAAAAGTCTGTTATTTTTCTTTTAATAATTTCTTTTCAAGTAGGTTCATAAATTCGTATAAAATAAAAGATATAAAAATTAATAGGATAATTCCACTCATTACAATATTTAAATTGAATACTTGTGTTCCATAAATAATAAGGTAACCAATACCTTTTTTGCTAACTAAAAATTCACCCGTAATTACTCCAATTAAGCTCATAGATATATTAATTTTTAACGAAGATATAATAGTACGATAAGAAGCAGGAATTACGGCATTTGTTAACAACTGTAATTTATTAGCTTTAAAAGAGTTTAATAATTTAATTTTATAAGTGTCTGTGTTTAAAAATCCATTGTAAATCGTTATAATACTAATGATTAAATTAATTAACAATGCCATAGTAATAATTGATTTTGTGTTTGCACCTGTCCATATTATAATTATAGGTCCTAAAGCAACTTTTGGTAAAGAATTTAGCATAGTAAGAAAAGGTTCTATAATTTTGGCAAGTGTTTTAAATTCATAAAGCAAAATTGCAATAATAAAACCTAATGAAATTCCAACTCCAAAAGCAATAATTGTTTCAAAAACTGTTGTAAAAATATGTGTGAATAAATGATAACTTTGTTGTAATGAATAAATGGTTTCAATAATTTTTTTAGGACTTGAAAAGATAAAAGGATTGATTATTTTTTTGTCTGATAAGACTTGCCATATTAATAAGAAAAGAGAAACGATTAATATTTGGATAGAAACTATTAAAAATTTATTGATTTTAATCTTGTTTAAGAAATCTTTTTGTTCTTTAGACATTAATATCTAAATCCTTCCAAATTTTATCATAATATTCCATAAATCGTTTGTCTTTTCTATTATGAATTGGATCTTTTTTATTTTCCAGTTCTATTTTATATACTTTCTTTACGCTACAAGGTCTTTTGGATAATACGTATACTTTATCGGACATGGAAACCGCTTCTGAAATGTCGTGAGTTACCATAATAGCGGTTTGACCTTCTTTTTTTATAATATCGTATACGTCGTTACTTATTGCTAGGCGGCTTTGGTAATCTAAAGCGTTAAAAGGCTCATCTAAAAGCAAAATGTCTGGTTTTAAAGCTAGTGTACGTATGAGTGCAATTCTTTGTTTCATACCACCCGATAGGCAATTTGGATATTTATCTTTAAATTCGTACAATTTGTATTTTTTTAGTAAATCTAAAACTTTTTTTTCATTTTCCTTTGTGATATTTTTTTCTATTTTTAATCCTAATAAACAGTTTTCATAAATGGTAAGCCAAGGAAATAAACAATCACTTTGAAACATATAGCCAATTTTTGCTTTATCAGTATGAAATACAATTTCTCCTTCACTTTGTTTATCTAATCCCGCTATAATGTTAAGAAGGGTTGATTTTCCACATCCTGAAGAACCAACCAAGGAAACAAACTCACCTTTTACACATTCGATATTGAGATTTTGAATGCTCAATATTTCCCCTTCTTTAGTATGGTATTTTTTGGATAAATTTTTAATTTCTAATATTTTAGTCATTGTAAAGATTATTAACTAATTCATTATATGGAACATACGAATCAAGTAATTTAGCATCCATCATAATGTTTTCTAAATTTTTATAACTTTCTTCTGTGATGAATGGAGTAGATAGCCAAGAATCATATTTTTTATAATTATCTACGATTTTTGTTAAATCGCTTAATGAAATATCTGGAAATTGTGGAAGTATAGTTTTAGCAATTTCTTCTGATGAATGAGTACTTACGTATTCTAAACCTTTTTTTATAGCATTAGTAAAGTTTTTCATTGTTTCACTATTGCTATTCAAATAACTTTTTCTTGCGTAAAAAGCTGTGTATGGAACTTCTCCTGAGAACGCTCCAACGTTACCTACAATATAACCTAAGCCTTCTTTTTCTAGTTTGGTAGCATTTGGTTCAAACAAGTTTACGAAATCTCCCATTCCTGCAATAAATGAACCAGATAATGATGCAAATTCAACACTAGTATTCATTTTGATTTCATTTTCATTTACATTTTCATTTTTTAAAGCATTTTGAAAGTTTAAAACAGGCATTCCACCTAATCTTCCAGCCAAAATCTCTTTTCCTTTTAAATTATTTAAAGTAAAATTTTCGATTTTATTTCTAGAAACAATAAACTGCCCATCTCTTTTCGTAAGGCCACTAAAAGTTACTAGATAGTCTTCTTCTCCACCTTTGTAAACATAAATAGCACTTTCTGGACCAGCAAAGCCAACCTCAACGTCATTTGATAAAACGGCTGATGCTACTTTATCTGCTCCACTGGTTAATATTAAATCAATATTAATTTTATTATCTTTAAAATATCCGTTTTCAATTGCTACATATAATGGGGCATAAAATGCACTATGTGTAACTTCTGCAAGTTTAATTGTGGTTAAGTTATCATTCTTTTTGTTTGTTAATTTAGTAGTAGTAACTACAATAATTAAAACAATAAGTAAACCAAGTACCACTCCTAATATTTTTCTTTTCAATTTGAATTCCTCCTTTTAAAATTCCAATGTATTATATTCTAAACTTTTTAAATGTGTTAAATTACCTTAATTATGTTATACTATATATAAATTTTTAGTTATAAACAAAATAATAAATATATTTTGCTTTACTTAATAGGGTGGTTTTATGGAATACGTAAAAACAAGAACAATTATGACGAAGAGCAATCAAGGAAATCTTTGGTTTGGAATTGATTATCATATGAACTTATATCGTGGTTGTTCGTTTGGATGTATATTTTGTGATTCAAGAAGTGATTCTTATCATATAAAAAATTTTGATAAGATCAAGAGTAAAGAAAATGCATTACAAATATTAGAGGAAGAGCTGGCAAGTAAAAACTATAAAGGCGTTGTAAGTTTTGGAACTTTATCCGACCCTTATAACGAATTAGAAAAAGAGTATGAAATTACGCGAGGAGCTTTGGAACTAATAAAAAAATATGGCTTTGGCGTGTCGATTGATACAAAAAGTGATTTGATCTTAAGAGATATTGATTTGTTAAAAGAAATAAAAAAAAATAATAATGTAATTATAAAAATAAGCATAGTTACATATGAAGATGAATTAGCTAACTTTTTAGAGCCAAATGTGATATCTTCTACAAAACGATTTGAAGTATTAAAAAAGCTACGAGAAAATGACATTTATGCTGGAGTTTTAATGACTCCTGTATTACCGTTTATCACTGATAGTTTAGATAATATAAAAAGAATGATTTTTCTTTCTAAAGAAAATGATGCCAAATTTATTTATACAAAGATGGGAATGACTTTAAGAAGTAATGTTCATGATTATTATTTTGAACGTATTGAAAAGAAGTATAAAGGACTTTCTGATGATTACAAATGTGTTTATGGAAATAATGTTGTTTGTAACCCACTAAGATATCCTGATTTATTAGAAATATTTGTTAAAGAGTGTAATCGTTATAACTTGCTTTGTGATATGAGTGAAATTATTAAAGATTACAAAAAGGACATTCCTGTAAAAAAGCAAATCAGTTTATTTTAAAAAAGGCAAAAATTTATTTTTTGTCTTTTTTTCAGACTCAAATGTCAATCTTAATTAACGTTTAAAAAAGCAAATAACAGTATCCTTATTTCCTATTTTTCTATATGTTTAGTTATTTCCATTTTGTTAAATCTAAATATTTGCTAAATAATATTTTTCTTATCTTTATGATTTAATTATATTATAAAACTTAGCAAAAATTTAATCTTTTAATTCTTTTTTAACTGCCAATTTTTTACAAATTATTTTTTTTTCGTTTTACCATACTAATAATGGAGGTGTTCATATGACGGAAAAAGAACTGTTATATATTGAGGACGCAATTCATCATGAAATTTATATGATTCAATCAATGAATGATGCAAAAGAATGCTTAATGGACGAAAATTTAGTGAAAATAGTAAAAAAATTGGTAAATAAACATGAAACACTTTTAAACATGTTTATGGATCTGCTGTAAGGAGGGTCAATTATGGGAGATAAATATATTATGGAAAATTTAATGTTTGGCAGTAAAGTAATTAATGATTTGTATATGCATGGTTTTATAGAGTCTGCAAATGAAAAAGTTTTTACAGCTTTTACAAAAGCTCTACAAGAAACTGCCAAAATGCATCAAGAAATTTATAAAGGAATGCAAAACGCAGGTATGTATACTATACAAAATGTTGATGATACAAAAATAAAACAAACAAAAGATAAATTAGAATGTACTTGCGAAGAATGTGAATGTGAAAAGGAAGAATAAATCGCTTTCTTTTTTTTATAATAAGAGATAGAACAATAAAGATGGCTATAAAGGACTTTTAAAATGAAAAAAATAATTGTATAATAAAAAAATAAGGAGAAGAAGTAAATGAAAAAAATAAAATATGTATTATTTGTTTTAGTGGTTGTCGCGTTTTTTCCGCTTTCTACATTGGCCAAAGAAAAAGTAAATGTTTATTTATTTAAAAGAGATGGTTGTAATTTTTGTGCGAACGCTTTAACTTTTTTCAATACTTTAAGTCAAGAAAATGAATTTAAAAATTATTTTAATTTAGTTGTGAAAGATGTAAATAGTAAAGAAAATAGCGCTACGATGGAAAAAACTGCGAAAAAACTAGGAGTAACTGTGAATGGGGTTCCTTTTATTGTAATTGGAGAACAGCATTTTGAAGGTTACGTTTCATCTTATGATGACCAAATTAAAAGTGCAATAAAGACAGCTTATGAAAATGAAAGTCAAGATGTTGTTGCTGCTTTACTAGCTAGCAAGGCAGATGATAATTCTTCTGCAACTACTATTATTATTCTTTTAGCAGTGATTTCTGGTGTTGCTTTTCTAATATATATGGCTCGTGATACAAAAGATCTCGTTATAGAAGAAAAAGTAATAGAAAAAGAAGTTGTTCACAATAAGGCCTCTAATAAAAAAACTCCAACTAAAAAGAAAACGAATACAAAAACAAATAGTACTAAAAAGAACAAAAAAAAATAAAGTGTGTTGCACTTTATTTTTTATTATTTATTAGTCTTATAAATTCAATAATGCTTGTTAAGATCATTATCATTCCAATGATTTGAAAAATTATATTTTCTGCTAAGATTGTGTAAAGACCCATAGCAATACAGATTAAACCAATAATTAATGATATATAATTTTTTGTAGAGAAAGAAATAACACCATTTTTAAATCCATTATAAATTAAAATACTACCGATGATAAAACGTAAGAAAGTTTCAATGGCTCCCGATAAAATTAAAACGACTATACCCACAAATATTAAAGTTGTTCCTAACACTAATTTATTATGGTCTTCAATTTTATAATCTTTTTTCATTTTATAATAAGAAAATAGATTATAAGATCCTACTAAAATAAAAATTGCTCCAATAAAATAAAAAACAATGATAACAGCTTTACTAGAGTTGGTTAAAAGAATAATTCCTAAAATTAAAAGGAGAATTGGTCCTATAAAAGTTATACTTTTTTTTCCATTTTCTTTTCTTTTTTTAGGTTTAATTAAAGTGGTTTTCTCTTCTTTCATTTTGTTTTTCCCTTTCTATTTTATCATACTTCTAATTCTTGCAATTATCAAGTAGAAAAAATAAAATTGGTGTGTTATAATAGGAAAAGAATAAAGGGGAATCGTTAGTATGATTGATCAAGAAAAAATATTAGGGATTTTAAAAAAATATGGGTATTATGCATTGAATCGTGCTCCTTTTTTATATCAGAAAGAAGATAAAATTGGTATTTATTTTGTTTGGCCGCATAAACATTATGGAAATTTAGAACGCATTTTTCTTTTTGATACAATTGAAGAAGTGGAAGAAGAAGTATATAAATATTGGTGGTTTATGAAACATAAGGAAAAATATCCTATTTATGTGGAATTCGATAATTATGAAACAAAAACCCCTGAAGTAAACTATAGCTATAAAGGAACAATCTTATCTATAGATGCTATGAAAAATTTTGAAGAGGAAAAGGCTTCTAAGCTTGAGCCAAAAGATACTTTAAAGAAACGACAACTTTTAAGAACCGCTACCATTTTAATTTTAGTATTAAAAGAGAAAGTTCGTATACAAAATGAAACGTATTTAAAAGTAGTGGAAATGTTTGAAACTTTAGAAAAAATGCAAAAAGAATATCAAAGTAAGTTGAGTTTGTTTAAAAAGAGTGAAAAAGAAGAAAATTCGTCTTTAGAACTTGTAAAAGAAAATCAAAACGAAGGAGAAAAATTACTTGCAAAACTAAATAATGAGTTGATTTCTTTAGATTCGGTAGAAACTATTCGAACGTTTATAAATACTTTATTTCAGTATTTAACAAATATAGAATCTAGCGTAACAGTGATTCAAAATAATTATTTATTAAATCGTTATCCTTTTGAAATAGATGATTTGCGAAAGAAAATCGGAATTTTGGAAGATGCACTTCAAGAAAAAAGAAAACCATTTCAGAATAAACAAGACCCATTTATGCTTTTAAATTCAGTAGATAATTTTAGTCAAGTCAAAAAAATGGTAGATGTCAAAGTTTATATTGAAAAAGAGCAAAAAGCAATAAAAGAGAAATACCAAAATCGCGAATCTATAGATGAAACGGTTTTAGGAGATTATATAGTAAGTTTTGAAAAATTAAATATCACATTACCTCCAGTAATTCAAAATAAGTACTATGAAGAATTTGATAAAAATGATTTATACGACACTTTGAAAAGTACATTTGAAGAGTTAACTGAAAAAGAGAAATCTGCTTGTTATGTAGCTTCTTCTTTTTTAAGAGATTGTCTAATTGTTTTAATGGAAAAAAATGCAGACGCCTCTTTAAATATAAGTGAAGTAATTAGTCATATCGTGTTGGATAAAAAAATTCATTTGTTTAATGATGCCTTTACCGCTCTTGACTATTATGTGAATGCTAAAATTCGTGTAAAATACTTTAGTATACTAAAAATGAAAAGTTTTGAATCTTTTATAAATTCTTTAATAGAAGTAATTCAAATATTAAAGCAATTAAATCAAACTCTAAATAAAAGCTTTTACGCTTATTATATGGAAAAAGATAAATCCATTGTTAATTTGTATTTAAAAAATATAGTACATTTGGATAAAAAAACATCTTATATTGCCCGATTTATGCCTAATGTACCAATTTACTTTTCACCTGTATGCGTTACAAGACAACTGGATATAATGAATAACAATGAATTGGTGGTAAGAAATACAGATATTATCTTTTTATTAAAAGATAGGATTTGTATAAAAACCAATGAGGATAAAACAGAAGTAGTAAAATATGAAAAAGATCGTGTTAGTAAGCAAAATTGTACTATTGTTCATTCTTTAAGAGAAAAGAATAGATGTATTTATTATGAAGACATGATTTATAATATAGAAGATGGTAATCTATATGAATAGAAAAAGATTTTTACGTGGTCTTCGTAAGCATTTATCTTTTTTAGAAAGAGAAGAATTAGAAAGCGTTGTTCTTGAGTATATCAATCGAATTGATTGCTCTAAAAAAAAGGATGAAGAAATTATTGCTACTTTTGGTAGTTTTAAAGATATACAGCGAGAAGTTGCCGAAAAGTATTCTAAGGATTCTAAAAAAGTTTTAAAAAAAGAAAATGGAATACAATATTTTTATAAAAATCTTAAAAATTTTGGAAAAATAATAAAGAATAGTAAAGGTAAGAAAAAGGGGAAAATTTTCTTTGATTTGTTGTTATTGATTTTGATTACTTGTATTTTAAAAATTCCTTTTCTTTTTCTGCGTGATATAGGAGATCGTTACATTGCAACTTTTTTGGATAATAATCTTCACTTTTTAGCGTCGTGGGGTCTTATAATTGAAATTATTTATATTATTGTAGCCATATCTTTTTTTATTAGAACATTTCAAAAATGGTTTAAAAATTTAAAATAAAGAATTTAAGATTCTTTTTTATTTTGTTACTATTAGGTTTCTTATTGCAAAGTACCTATTTTTGTTGTATAATTTGGCAGTTGAAAGAAGTTGAGTTTTATGGATAAAATTATCAATATAGCTGTAGTAGCTCACGTAGATGCAGGAAAAAGTACTTTAGTTGATGCACTGTTAGCACAAAACGGAGTTTTTAATGAACGTGATGAAAAAGTTGATTGTGTAATGGATAGTAATGACATTGAAAGAGAACGTGGTATTACGATTTATTCTAAAAATTGTGCTATTCGTTATAAAGATGTTAAGATTAATATTGTAGATACTCCAGGACATGCTGATTTTTCGAGTGAAGTTGAGCGTGTTATTAAAACCGTGGATACAGTAGTACTTTTAGTGGATTCAGCGGAAGGTCCTATGCCTCAAACAAGATTTGTGTTAAAGAAAGCTTTAGAGCAAAATTTAAGACCTATTTTATTTATTAATAAAATTGATAAAAAAGATGCAAGACCTCTTGAGGTTGTTGACATGACTTTTAATTTGTTTATGGAGTTAAATGCGAGCGATGAACAACTAGACTTTCCAATTATTTATGGGGTAGCTAGAGATGGTATTGCGAAGAAGAATCTGGAGGATGACTCTAATTCTATTGCTCCTTTATTGGATACCATTTTAGAAGTTGTAGATCCGTTTAAAGGAAATGAAAATGATCCACTGCAACTTCAAATTTCTAATCTAGGGTACGATGAGTATATTGGAAGACTTGGCATTGGTCGTATTACAAAAGGGTCTATTAAATCAGGACAAATGGTAGCTTTATCCAAAAATGATGGTTCGGTTTCTTCTTTTAAAATTACAAAACTTTTTGTGAACGAAGGTTTAAATCGTTTAGAAAAAGACATAGCGTATTTTGGAGATATTGTAACGATTGCAGGTTGTAATGATCTTACAATAGGGGATACAATATGTGATAAAGAAAATGTTAATCCTCTTCCTCCTATTGAGATTGAGCGTCCGACATTATCTATGAATTTTTTAGTAAATAGTTCTCCGTTTGTTGGACGTAGTGGAAAATTTTTAACAACTCGACATATTAAAGAAAGGCTAGAACGTGAGTTACAAACGAATGTTGGTCTTATTGTAGAAGAATTAGAAAATGCTGATGGATATAAAGTAAGTGGACGTGGTGAACTACATTTATCTATTTTATTAGAAAATATGCGTCGTGAAGGTTATGAACTTTCTGTATCTAAACCACAAGTTTTATTAGAAGAACGTGATGGAAAAAAATACGAACCATTTGAACGTGTGATTATCAACTGTCCAGAAGAATATTCTGGAACTGTGATTAGTGATTTACAAGAAAGAAAAGGACAACTTTTAGTAGTCTCTAGTGAAAACAACCAAGCGCATTTAGAATTTAGTGCTCCAACCCGTGGGCTTATTGGATATAGAAGTGCCTTTATTACCAATACGCGTGGAGAGGGAATTATGGTTCGTAGTTTTGAAGAATACAAACCCTACGTTGGAGAAATAACAAGACGTAAAAACGGTGTTTTGGTTTCTATGGAAAATGGAAAAGCTTTAGGATATTCCTTATGGAATTTACAAGATCGTGGTACTTTAATTATTGAACCAGCTACCGAAGTTTATATAGGAATGATTGTTGGAATCCATAATCGTGACAATGACTTAGATGTTAATCCATGTAAAAATAAAAACTTAACTAATACTCGTAGTAGTGGTGCTGATGAAGCAATTAATTTAGTAACTCCTAAAAAGTTTACTTTAGAAGAAGCACTAGAATTTATTGAAGACGATGAGTACGTAGAAGTTACACCAACTGACATACGTATCCGCAAAATGTATTTGGATCCTAAAGATCGTTATCGAAATAAAAAAACGGCTTAAAAATAAGCTGTTTTTTAATGAAATACTATTTTTATCTTTCACATACTATTATAAAGTATGTTATACTTATTTATAAGAAAATAATTCTTGAATTGTTTAAAAAATTTGGAGGTGGGAAGATGAGAAAAGCCGTTTTAAGTTAGGCATAAACTTTTAATTATGCCAAATTAGGAGGCATAAATGTTTGAAGTTAAAAATGTTTCGATAGTTTTAAACAACAATCGAACCCTTATAAACAATTTATCTTTTTCATTAAACAAAGGAGACAAGTTAGCAATCATTGGTGAAGAAGGAAATGGCAAAACAACACTTTTAGAAGCGCTACTTGGAATTTCTAAGCACGCTACGTTGTCAGGTTCCGTCTCTTATTATAATCATTCTATCGGTTATTTAAGACAGAACATTGAAAAAAATGATTTGCATAAGACAAGTTTTGAGTATTTGTTTTTAAATGAAGATTCTTATTACGAGAATATTTCTAAGTTTTATACTTATTTGAATATTTTGCATATGAAAGATTTCTTTTTAGAACAAACTATGGATACTTTATCAGGTGGAGAAAAGGTAAAGGTCAGTATTTTAAAATTATTATTAGAAGAGAAGGATATTTTATTTTTGGATGAACCAACCAATGATTTGGATATAGAAACATTAGAATGGTTAGAGAAGTTTATTATTTCTTGTGACAAGCCTATTTTGTATGTTTCTCATGATGAAGAATTGTTAGCAAAAACCGCCAATAAAATATTGCATTTGGAACAAATTCGACATAAAACGGAATGCAGACATACTCTTGTTACAGGTGATTACGATACATACATAAAAATTCGAAACGATTCTTTGGAAAGGCAAACGCAAATGGCTCGTAACGAAAAGAGAGAATTTAAGAAAAAACAAGATCGTTTGCAAGAAGTTATGCAGAAAGTGGAATGGGATCAAAATCATATTTCGAGAAAAGACCCACATGGAGCTAAAGTTTTAAAGAAAAAGATGCATAGCTTAAAATCGCAAGAAAAAAGGCTAAATGATACTGAATTGATACAGATTCCAGACGTTGAAGAAAATATTTTTTTCTTTTTTGAAAATATCTTTCTTCCTAAAACGAAAAAGATTTTGGATTTTTCTTTAGACCAACTTATTGTAGAAAATAAATTGTTGGTTCAAAATATTCATCTGGAAGTGATAGGCAATGAACACATTTGTATTGTAGGCAAAAATGGTATTGGTAAAACTTCTTTACTTTTAAAAATTCAGAAAGAATTGGAAACAAGAAAAGATATAAAAGTAGGTTATATGCCGCAATATTATGACGAAGTTTTAAAAAATTATGAAATGGTTTTAGATTTTTTTAACTTTTATGGTATAGATCAAACAAAAGCACGTATGTATTTAGGAAATATGAAATTTACTAAAGAAGAGATGACAGGAAAAATAAGTGCATTAAGTAATGGATCTAAGGCAAAGTTGCTATTTATTTATCTTGTGTTAGCAGAAGTAAATGTTTTACTTTTAGATGAACCTACTAGAAACGTAAGCCCTTTATCAAAACCTATCATTCGAGAATCACTTAAAAAGTTTAGTGGAACAATAATTAGTATTTCCCATGATAGAAAGTATATAAATGAAGTTTGTGATGTTGTTTACGAATTGACGCCATATGGATTAAGAAAAAAGATAAAATAAGATAGAAAATGCAAAATAAATTGCATTTTTTTTTATTACTTTGTATACTAGACATAATAAAAAAGGAAGTGGAATGTATGAATAGAACGTTTACAGAACAAGAAATGGTAAGAAGAGAAAAATTGAAAAACATAAAACATCCTTATCCTGAAAAGTATGTAACAAATTATAGTATTAAAGAAGCAAGTGTTTTAGAAGATGGTAAAGCAAACGTACGTGTAGCTGGTCGTATTATTTTAATGCGTAAAATGGGAAAAATGGCATTTTTAACCATTGCTGATATTGATGGAAAAATTCAAATTTCAATCAAAATTGATATGGTTGGGGAAAAAAAATACCAAGAATTCAAAGAAAATTTTGACTTAGGAGATTTTATTGGAGTTGATGGAGAAGTATTTACGACGCATACGGGGGAAAAAACCATTCGAGCTAATTCTTTTGAATTTTTAGGGAAAGCCTTAAAACCACTTCCTGAAAAATTCCATGGATTGGAAGACCAAGAAATGATTTATCGTAATCGTTATGTTGATTTAATTACAAATGAAGAATCGAAGGAAAAGTTTTTACTTCGTAGTCGTCTAATTTGGGAGATTCGTAGTTACTTAAATGGTTTGGGATATATTGAAATTGAAACGCCTATTTTAAATAACAAAGCAAGTGGTGCAACAGCAAAACCATTTGTTACGCATCATAATGCTTTAGATATCGATTTGTACTTACGAATAGCACCAGAAACGTATTTAAAAAGAGCTGTAGTCGGTGGATTTACAAAAGTATTTGAAATCGCTAGATGTTTTCGTAATGAAGGAATGGATGCCACTCACTTACAGGATTTTACAATGATTGAAGGATACGGTGCGTACTTAAATTATGAAGATAATATGAAACTTTTGCGTGAAATGCTACAAACGATTGTCAAAAATTTATTTGGGACCTTGGAAATTCAAATTGGAGATAAATTGGTAAATTTAAGCGGAGAATGGGAAGTTTCAACTTTTAGAAATTTGCTTTTAAAATATTCGAACATTGATATAGATATTTATAATAGCAAAGAGAGTTTGCTTGAAAAAATAAAAGAGGAAAAAATAGAAATTGATAGTGATGTACCACTAGAAGACTTAGGTTATGGAAACTTAGTCGATCAACTTTATAAAAAAGTTGCAAGACCTAATGTGGTTGGACCTTTATACATGACAAGTCATCCAATAAGTCTTTCGCCACTTGCGCGTGCAAATGATGAAAATCCAGAAATTACAGATCGTTTTCAGTTGATTATTAATGGAGCTGAAATTATTAATGCGTATTCGGAATTAGTAGATCCACAAGAACAAGAAAGAAGACTTCTTCATCAAGCGGAATTAAAGGCACAAGGAGACGAAGAGGCTATGCCTATGGATTATGATTATATTGAAGCTATGGAGTATGGAATGCCACCTATTAGCGGTTGGGGTATGGGAATTGATCGATTGATGCAACTTTTAACCAACTCTGATAATATTAAAGATTGTATTTTATTTCCATTAATGAAACCAAAAGATTAGACGTATAAATTAGTGTGCATACAATTAAGAAACAAGACTTTTTTAATAAATCTAACTTTTAGAAAATTATGAAAAAAGACAGAATAGTCTTTTTTTTGCATTATTTTGTGCTATAATTTTTAGTAGGAGGTAGAATGATTTGAAAAAAATAAAAAATATGTTTGAAAAACATGATCTGATTAAAATTTCTTTAATTGTGGTTTTGGTAACGATTGTTCTCACTTGGATAATTCCAGCAGGAAATTTATCGGGTGGAATGTATACAAACGCTAGTTACATTAGACAAGGACTTGCGGATATTATGCTTTCTGGTGTGTATAGTGCGAATTTTTTTATACAACAACTGATGTTTATTGTGTTTGTAGGAATCTTTTATGGGATTATTTCTCATGTTTCTGGATACAAAGCCTTGGTAGCAAATATTGCACAAAAGTTAAAAGGAAAGGAAAAAATATTTGTTGTAGGAACTTCTTTATTTATTACCTTATTAACTAGTATTTTGACTCAAACGTATACAATTCTTATTTTTATTCCATTTATTATTAGTATAGCTAGTAAAATGGAACTTGATAAATTAACTGCTTTTTTGTGTACTTTTGGTTCTATGTTAATTGGTATTTTAGGAGCAACTTATGGTAGCGAGGGATTTGTCTTTTTTGTTAATTACCTAAATTATTATCAAACCGTTTCGATTACGGAAGCAATTGCTATTCGTTTTGGTATTCTTATCCTTACTTTTGTACTGTTTAATTTCTTTACGCTACATCATATGAAAAAGAGTACTTCTAAAAAGAAAGAAGATAAGATAAACGATTTGTTTTCTGTTGAAGAAAAAAGTAAAACGGTCAAAACTTGGCCAATGGTATTTTTCTTTCTTCTTATTTTCATATTTACAATTTTAGGATATGTAAATTGGAATGAGAATTTTAATATTACCGTTTTTACAAAATTCCATACATGGTTAACAGAACTTTCAATTGGTGAACATACAGTTTTAGCTTATATTTTGGGTAAAAATGCTACTGCTTTTGGAGCATGGGATTTGTATACTATTACTATCGTTATGGGAATTGTCTTAATGCTTTCTCTAGTAATTTATAAAGTAAAATTTGATGATGTTTTGGAAAGTGCCATAGAAGGTATTAAAAAAATAATCAAACCAATGATATTGTTATTATTAATTTATATTGTCTTTGTTTTTGTATATTGGGCTCCGTTTACGGTAACAATTTGCAATTGGATTACAAATTTTGCAGATGGCTTTAACCCTTTTTTGGCATCTCTTTCTGCGATTATTTCTTCTATTTTCCATATTGATTTTGGATTTACAGGGTATGCGTTAGGAGATTTATTTGCTTCAACTTATGATTCATCTATTGGAATAGCAATGATTATTTATACAACGTTGCATGGTTTAGTACAATTTATAGCTCCAACAAGTGTTATTTTATGGTTTGGTTTATCTTATTTAGAGATTCCATACAAAAAATGGATAAAATATATTTTTAAATTTGTCTTAATCATGTTCGTTTTATTACTTGTTGTTTTTGCCTTATTAACTTACGTTTAATTTATTTGAAAAAATCATTAAAAAGATGATTTTTTTTTGCGTTGAATGCAAGAAAAAATTAGTTTATAATAAAATTAAAGTAGAGGTAGTATGGAATTAAAAGATATAAATAATCGACAAACATTAAAAGAATATTTGTTGGAAAAAAGGCGATTCTTGAATTCATTTGAAGATTTTATTCTTCGTAATTTATATATTTACTTTCAAGAACGACAATGCTTTTTCTTACAAAAAGATTGTTTTTTTAAAAATACAATTGAAGATCTAAAGGAAAAATATAAGAATTTTATACCTTTGCATTATAATATTTCAGATTTTTATACTTTAAGTTGTAATAATAGTGGAGAATTTTGGGTAAAAACAAATGAAGTTATTGGTTGGAATTTTGAAAATAAAACCGAATGGAAACCTGTTTTTGGAGAAAAGTGGAATTTGTTTGATATCATTTTTCGAGTAAATCGTGATTACATTTTGTTGCATGAAGACGAACATGTTAAAATTGTGATTTTGTTATCTTATTTAGAGGAAAATCTTTTCACGATAACTTCCAATCAGCGTTTGCTTTATGAAATTGGCTTTGTTCCGAGTCCATTTAAAAATTGTGATTTATTTAAGGAAGTGCTTACAGATTGCTCTTACACATTTCAAACCAATCAAGAAACGTATTCCTTTTTGGGAGTGGAAGAATATTTTCGCATGCGAAATTATTATCAGGAACAAAATTTACTTTTAAAAAGAAATTTACAAGCGAATAGAATTAGTTTATAGCATTTTCGTTTTTTGCTTTTTTTCATAAAGTATAGTAGAGATGATGTTATGAATTTTTTAAAAGAACAATTAAAACTTATACGTAAGGAAGATCCAGCTTTTAAAAGTTTTTGGGAATTATTTTTATATCCAAGTTTTGTTGTACAAATTTATCATAAAATATCTCATTTTTTGTATTTACACAAACACTATTTTTTAGCACGTTTTTTATCAGAGAGAGCCAAAAGAAAAACTGGTATTGAAATTCATCCAGGTGCAAGAATAGGTAAAAACTTTTTTATTGATCATGGAAATGGAGTGGTAATTGGTGAAACCACTTTTATAGGAAATAATGTAACAATTTTTCATGGGGTGACATTAGGTGGTGTAAACGATTGCAAAGGAAAAAGGCATCCTACCATTCGAGATAATGTTATTATTGGGGCTCATGCTCAAGTTTTAGGAAATATTATTATCGGAAAGAACGCAAAAATTGGTGCAGGAGCGGTTGTATTAAAAAATGTATCTGCCAATAAAACCGTTGTAGGCATACCAGCTAAAGAAAAGAATTGCATAAATAAAAAAAAGAGGGTACAATAACTTACAGAGGTATCTTATGAAATCAGTTTATGACTATGTTATTGAATTTAAAAAAAAATATCCAAAAACAATTACTTGGCATCGATTAAAAAAACATTGTGATGTTATTGCAAAACATTTAAATCCTGAGGAAGAAGTTTGGTATGCATTTGCTGGACAAAAAAATGATCATCCATTTGATTGGTTTTCTACTTCTGTAATTGCTTTAACTAACAAAAGAATATTGATTGCTCAAAAAAGAGTTTTATTTGGCTATTCTTTGAATTCAATTACTCCAGATTTATTTAACGATATGCAAATTTATAGAGGGATTCTTTGGGGTAAAATTACTATTGATACGGTAAAAGAAGTGGTTATTCTTACGAATTTGGATAAAAAAAGTTTACCAGAAATAGAAACCAATATTTCTGAATTTATGATGAAAGAAAAGAAAAAATACGCTTCAATTCAAAAAGATTAAGAAAAAAGATTTTGTAATAAAAACAGTGAATAAATATCACTGATTTTTTTAACCATATTTTTCGCCTAGCATACTTTATACTAGGAGTGATGATATGTACGATAAGTATTCTATAAAAAAAGGAGAAACATTAGATCATGTGGCTAAAAGATTTAATACTCATGTGGATATCTTAAAAAGTATTAACAATATATATTATGACGAACAAATTCGGGCTGGTATGGACGTAATTGTACCAAAGAATAAAGAAGATTATTTCAATTACTATGTTATTGAAAAAGGGGATTCTTTATACGAAATAGGGAAAAAATACAATATTAATCCTGAACTTCTTGCTAGTATGAATGGGTTAGAAATGGATGATTATATTTATCCAAATCAAGAAATATTGATTCCAAAAAGTGGATTTAGTTATTATATAACTAAAGATGGAGATACTTTAGAAACGGTTTCAACAACTTTTAATACAACGCGTGAAAAATTATTAGAAAACAATCCAACAATTTATTTATTGGCTGGCCAAATTCTTGTGAAAAAAAATAAATAAAATAGGCTCTTTGTTTCCTATTTTTTTTGTGTTATGATTAATACTAGAAGAGAGGTTCTAGTATGATATTAAAAAAACCTTATGCATTTTTAATTAAATATTTTCGAGTTATTCATTTGATTTTGCTTTTACCAATTTTGTATTTAATTACCAAAACTTATCGAATTGTTTCTTTTTTTAAATCATATGTTTCCAATAATTACACAACAAATATCATTAATATTGCAACGGAACATATTAATTTCTTTATGTATATTGCGGTATTATTTATTATTTTAACTGTAATAGCTATTTATTATTTAATGCGCCAAAAAAGAAAATCTACTAAATTGTATTTTTTTATATTGATTTATTATATTGTTTTATTTGTTTTAATTGGATTTACACATAGTATTTTAAGTAATATGGAACACAGTTTGATTACTGCACAATCTGCTCGAGCTTATAAAGATATTTCGTTTGTTTTGTGTTTGCCTCAATATTTTTTCTTTTTATATACTTTGATACGCGGTATAGGATTTGATATAAAAAAATTTGATTTTGCTAATGATTTAAAAGATTTAGAAATTACAAATATTGATAATGAAGAATTTGAGTTTTCTATTAATATTGAAAGCTATAAAGCTAAGAGAACCTTACGAAGATTTATTCGAGAGACAAAGTACTATGTTTTGGAAAATACTTTTATTTTTACTTGTTTGTTTGCTGTTTTTGTTATTTTTATTGGGACAATGTTTTATTTAAATTATGGTGTCTATAATAAAACGTATCGTGTAAGCGATAAAATGACTCATAATTATTTTAATATTCAAATTACAAATAGTATGGTTACAAATTTAGGGCTTGATGGAAATGTGATTACTGAAGGAAAATACTATTTGGTATTACAACTATTAATAGAAAATCGTACTCAAGTAAACGAAGAATTGGATTACACAAATTTTCGTTTGGTTTTAAATGATAAAAATATATATCCTACTTTAGATAGAGGAGAATATTTTTTAGATTTTGGAATGCCTTACAAAAAAGAAAAAATAAAGAAACAATCTAAAAATTATTATGTTCTTGCTTATGAAATCGATGAGTCGGAGTTAGCAAATGAGTATACAATTAAAATACTAGAAAGTATCGAATATAAAGTAGGAGATATTGCTGCAAAATATAAAAATATTAAATTAAATCCTCCAAAAATTGATAAAGTAAAAGAAGAAGAAAATTTGACATTGGAAAAAACTGCGAATTTAAAAAATTCAACTTTAGGTTTTTCAACTTTTAAAATCAATTCTTATCATTTTACAAATAGTTATATTTATGATTATTTGTATTGTATAGATTCAAAGCCTTGTCAAAAATTAAAAGATAAAATTACTACTGATCTTTCGGGAACTATTGAAAAAACAACATTGATTGTTTTAGATGTAGACACAAATTTAGACCAAAATTCCATATACGCAAAAAGTATAAAAACAGAAAACAAGTTTTTTGCACATTTTTTATCTTTACGATACAAAAAAGGAAATCAAGTTTATACAATACCTTTAAAAAATAAAACGACTGAAAATTTGAAAGGTGTACTTGTATTTGAAACAAAATCAGAAGTTCTAAATGCTGATTCTATTGATTTATTGGTTACAGTTCGAAATCGTAGATATGTATTTCAGTTAAAATAATTTTAATTAATAGTTAATTCTTTTGATAACGTAAAAAAATCAATTCAAACGGATTGATATGTATCTCAAGTTCAAGCTATAAAAGTTCGAATAAATGCCACTGGAGCGAGTGGTTAAGTTATTTCAAACTTTTTCGCAAATTAAGAATTAATGCTATTAAAGTATCAGCTTCCAATAATATTTTATCAAGGATTTTTCTTTTACTATATTTTTTTGAAAAAAATAACAATTTTATGATATAACATTGGTACCAAGGAGAAATGTATATGAGTCAAAAGCACAAAATTACGAGCGTAAGTGAATCAGCAAATGCTTTAGAAGAACAAAAAGTTAAAGATTGTAAAGAATTTAATCGAACTCTTATTAAATTAGTAGCTTCTAGTTGTAGTGAGGTTGTTGGTGGTTTTTTTATGAAATGCAATGCAAATTGGGAGTTATGCTCCAATAGTAGCAGTATTTAGTGCGGTTTTAATGATGATATCTGGAAAAATTCAATATAATTCTGTTGCCAAGTTACAAAATTTATATAATAAGAAGGGTAATGAAGAAGTAGTTGATGAGGAAAACGATTTGGGAGGTAGAACAAGATGAATGAAGAAAAAAATTTAATTATTACTCTTGATAATAATAAAAAGTATGCTCTTGTTAATTCTATTTTATTAAATGAAAAAAAATATGTTTATTTATCTGAATTAGAAGATTACAAAAATATCATTATTGGTGAAATGGAAAATGATGAAATTACAATAGTTGATGACAATGAATTATTTGGACAATTAATTATTGAATTTAATAAAATTATTCAGCAATGATTAAAGATGTTATGGTACATTAACGCTCCATATCATCTTTTTCATTATCTTTATTATTTTGAATAATGTCAATATCTTTATCATATAAATCATTAATAAAAATCATCATCTTTATCATTAGAGGTTAGACTTTAATATATTGATTATCATTATTAGTAGACATACGAAAACAATTTATAGTAGTAATATTATATTTTTTTGAAAGTTTTTCTTCAATCATTTCAAAAAAAAATATGATGATGATTATCTTTTGTATAAGGAACATCTATAGAATCAGTCGCTCCTATTAACAATAGGTCTTTTTTCATTTCTTTTACCTCCTATAAAGTACACAAGCGCTTTTTCTAACTTGATATCTCATAATTTCAATAACATCTAATAGGTATCCATGAATGTTATAGGTTTTATAATATTTAAATTTATAGTATATGTAGTAATATTAATCATTTAAACCCTGTCCTTTCCAAACTTAAACACTAAAAAAGTACCAACTTCTTTTTGAAATCGATACTTATATATTTTAAGGTCCTAAACTATAAAAGTTCGGACAGATTTCCAATGGAGGGCCTAGTCGGATTTGAACCAACGATCAGGGAGTTGCAGTCCCACGCCTTACCGCTTGGCTATAGACCCATTTTTTTCTTGATGTATTTTATTTTAATATAAAATAAGTTATTTGTCAAAACCTTTAGTTAGTTTATTATATGTAAAATTCTAGAATAGGTGAATGTTATTTCATTTTTCTTAAAAATTAGAAAAAGGTATTGCATTACTATCTTATTTTTGATAACATTTTTATTATAAGGAGGATATAAAAAGATGGAAAAGAAGAATACTATTTTGTTAACTGTTATTGCAATAGCTACGTTGTTAGTAGCTGTAGTTGGTGCAACCTTTGCTTATTTTACTGCTACAATTACCACTACAAATGATGCAAATAATACTGTAAACGCTAAAACTTATGCTTTGACTGCCGTACAAATGGATTATGGAAATGAAGTCAAAAGTGAGGGAATGTTTCCAGGTACTACAATTGCGAAAGATATTTCTATAACAGCAAACTGTCCAGAAGGTAGTACAACTTGTGAACCAGTTAATACTACAATTACGGTTACGACAACCGATAAAGATAATGTTTTTGGAAACGATATTAAATGGACTTTATACAAAATGTCTACAAAAACTAGCACTGTAACTTGTAATTCAGAAAACCATACAGAAGGTGGCAATTATTATGCAACTTCAGAATGTAGTGGATTAGACAATGGAACTGTTGTAGGTACAGGAACTGGGGCTGGAACGAAAACAATTGACGTTAAGGCTTATGGTTCTGCACAAGGAGAAAATGCTAAAACTGATGATAAATATTATTTAGTTGTTGAATATTTGAATCATGAGGATGAAGAGGGAAATACAACCGCTCAAAATGATCAACAAGGGCATTCATTCTCTGTTGCTTTAAATTTTGCCGCTAAAGCGTAATACTTTTAGCTAAGAAGCTTTTATAAGCTTTTTTTATTGCAAAAAAATTCTTTATTATGATATACTAACCATAGTAAGGAGAGTAGTAATCCATGGATAAAAAAGAAAATAGTATAAACGATTATCAAGAACAATATGATATTTTATTAGAAGAGGAACAAGACAATCAAAGAAAAAAAGCTTTTTGGATAGTGTTTTTTTGTTTAGTTATTCTTTTATTTGCCATTTTAGGAGCTACTTACTCTTATTATAAAGTTTATACAGGTACGGATGATGCAGAAATAAAGCTAAATATAGATACAGATGGTGATGGTAAGCCAGATTTAAACAT
>CANPIX010000017.1 GCA_947574215.1 uncultured Mycoplasmatota bacterium
ACATAATCACCTTTATAAAGTTCATTTGTCATAATATGATTTATTGTTGAATCTCTCCAGTTAGTTTTACCTAAAACTTGTTCATCATTATATATATTAGCAATAGTTTGATAACTTTTACCTTCTAAATATAAATCAAATATTCTTATAATTATGTCTTTAGTTAATGGATCTGGAATTAACTTTTTATTTACTCTTTTAAAACCTAAAGGTGGCTGATTTGGGATGTGCCCAGAACGAATTGCCCCAGCCATTCCAAATTTAGTTCTCTCACTACATTTTTCTATTTCATTTTGTGATACACTAGTCATTATTCTCATTACCATTCTACCATTTGAAGTAGTAGTATTTGATTCATCTGCCATACAATCTATATCACACTCATTATCATTTACTATTTTCATTAATTTTTCAATATCATAAACACTTCTAGTTAATCTATCTAATTTAAAAGCAACAATAACATTTATATTTTTATTTCTAACATCATTCATCATTTCTTGATAAGCTGGTCTCTTATCATTTTTGGCGCTTATCCCTGCATCTTTATAAACTTTATAGATAGAATATCTTTTAAACTGACAAAACTCTTTTAATCTTTCTTCTTGTTCTTTTAAACTAAAACCCTCACGACTTTGTTCTTCTGTGCTCACTCTAACATATATCCCTGCAATTTTATTTGTTTCGTTCATTAATCATTCCTCCTTTTTGATAAACTATTTTATCATTTTTTCTATAAATTACAATAAACCTGATTTTAAATATTTTTCTAAATCTTTAAATTTTATTTTTTTGTTATAACCATTTATAAAAATGTCATCACACTCATCAAATAATAAATAGTCATTACCATTAACTTTTAATATATGTGGCTTTGTATAAGCAATATTAGTGTTTTTAAGATTAATGATACATCCATTAATAAATTCATACTTAACACAAGCAAACTTACATATCATATCTATTTTCTTTTTTAATTCCTCACTTATTACAAGTTCTTTAGTTTCAATTGTCATATATATCACTCTCACTTTCTTAAACAACAAAAAACTAACTATTTCTAGCTAGTAATTTATTACTTACTCGAAAAGTTCGAGTTTCCTATCTATATGGTGCCTCTGGCCGGACTCGGACCGGCACAGTATTGCTACTACTGGATTTTGAGTCCAGCGCGTCTACCAATTTCACCACAGAGGCATAACTAAATTATAACATACTATTTCTATTTGTAAATTATTATTTCAAAAGAATTCCCAAAATGGGAGCAAGATCTACCATTTGACTGTAATTTAAAGTTACTCCTCTTAAATATTTGGGATCTATTAAAAAATTCTCTATATTACAAGTTGACAAATCAACGTTTTTTAAAGAAAACATATTAAACTCTGCATTTTTTAAATTTACATTCTCAAAAACAAATTTATTAGGAAAACTTTCTAAAAATCTAGCTTCTAACAAATCACTTTCTGTAATAGATAAATCATGGATTTTACAACTACAAATACTCATGTATCGTCCTGATATATTATGAAACTTACAAAATTTCAATGTGGATTCACTAAAAGATGTTCCAATCATTTTACAGTCAACAAATTGACAATAATGTAGACCGCAATTTGTAAAATTCGAATTAGAAAAATCTACATGTGTAAATACTACATGATTAAAAATAACGTTATCAAAAGATATGCTAAAAAATGAGGAAGATGAAATTTGAACATTACCAAACGTTTTATTCTTTATTGTAGTTTCTAACAGCTTTAAATCTTTATACTTCTTTTCATAAACATCAGTAGTATCTTCTAAAAATTCATTCATTCTTTAAATCCTCTTCTTTATAAATTGATGTAAACAAATCTTTTTCAAGTTCCTCTTTCTCTTCATTTAAATTCTTCTCAATAACTGGTAAGTCTTCTAATGTAGCTAATCCAAAATAATCTAAAAAATCACTTGTAGTTCTATATAAATTTGGTCTTCCAGGCATTGTACTTTTTCCCGCTTCTTTTAGAAGTCCCTTTGCAACCAAACGACGAATCATATGCCCAGAAGATATTCCGCGCATTTCATCAATTTCCACTCGAGTTATAGGTTGATTATAAGCAACAATGGCAAGAACTTCTAAAGCTTGTGCACTTAATAAATTATTTTCTGGATTTTCTACTAACTTTTTATAAAAATCTTTATGTTCCTGTTTAGTAGTTAATTTAAAGGCATCTCCTAAATAACTAATGCGAATGCCTCGTTCCTCATTTTCATAAGAACTTTTTAGTTCTTTTAACAAAATTTTCGCTTCTTCTATAGAGATTTCCATAATCTCGCATATTTTTTTTAAAGTAATTCCCTCATCTCCAACGACAAATAAAATTCCTTCTAATATACCTTTTTTATTCATAGCATCACCTGCTCTCTACTACGATATTACTAAAATTTTTTTCTTGATAAATATTAATTTCGTCATCTTTATTCATTTGTAAAATAGCCAAAAAAGTAACAATTAAATATTCCTTTGTCACTTCTTCAAATAAATCAAAAAAATTTATTTTTTTTGATACTTTTAACTTATTTTTTATAGAAGTCATCCGTTCCTCGATACTTAATTCTTTTTTAGTTATTTTAGTTTGGATGGGTTTTTGATCATTTAATCTTTCTTGATAAGAAAGTAATGCTTGGATTAAATCCTGTACAGTAATACTTCCATCATTTAATAACGATTGATCACTATACTCTTTTAAAGATACAGGTTCTTTTGTATAAAAATTTCCTCTTTTTTCCTCTAAATTTTTAAAAACCTTGCACATGTTCTTATATTTTTCATATTCTAAAATACGATTTTTTAATTCTTCTTCGCTATTAATTTCATACTCATTTTCTTCTTCTACCGTTTCTTCAGTGGCTCCAATCAACATTTTACTTTTTAGATGCACTAAAGTAGCAGCCATAACTAAAAACTCACTAGCAATATCAATATTTAAATCTTGCATGTGCTCAATGTAATTTATATATTGTTCTATAATTACAGAAGTATCAATTTCATAAATATCCATTTCTGTAGATCGAACCAAATGCAATAGTAAATCAAGTGGTCCATGAAAGTTATTGATATCAATTAAGTAATCCACTTTTAACACTTCCTTTATTTACAATGAAACCCTCTAGCTTCCATTTCAAATTTTACTACTTTCGCCAAGGTATCCAAAGGATAATAATACACTTGATTTGTATTTTCTATATTGGCTATATTTAAATCCACTTTTGTATTTACAGCAAATCCATTGCCAGCGTTGGCAAAAATAGATTGAATGCCATTTATGCTATTTAACCTCTCTGCTTCCATTTTCCATTTACTAAAAAGTATAGAATAATCAGCAACTTGATTGGTATAATTTAAGGAATGTTCCATTCTAAGTAATTTTTCATTTTGAAAAATATATGTTAAATTTTCATACTCTTTATTACAAATAAGCACTTCTTCTTGGTTGTTATTCTTTTCTAAAATAACGTTAGGATAATCCATAATTTCTTTTGAAATCAATTTTATTTTTTTCACATTTTTTATAGTAGAATTAGAAATTAAAAACTCAAATTTTTCACTAGCTTGTTTTGGTATCACTATATCCTTTAATAAAATTCTTTCTAACAATGTGTTAGCTTCTGAATAAAATTCCATAAAATAATTTTCGGTTGCAAAAGAAAAAGAATTATCACCAGCATTAACAACATGAAAAGACAAAATATTTCCATTAAATTGAAATTGTTTTACAATAACCTTTGTAGCAACACCAATTTCCAATTCGGAATTGAATGTATAATACATATCTTTTTTATCTTCACTCTCTTCATGATTCTCTTTTTTTTCTTCTTCCTGAGTAATACTATAGTCTGGTTTTTCATCTGGTCCTTTTATCCAATCTACAATAGTTGGTAAAAAGAAAATAAATATAAGTAAAATTCCAAAAAGTAAAAAAATAAAAAACGGATTCTGTTGTGTTGCTTCAAGCTCACCAATTTTTGTAATTGCCAAATCCTCCTGATTTATAACTATATTCTTTGAATTAAATTTTCCTTTTTTATTTTTACTCATAACGTATCCCTTCATTCTTAATAGTATTATACCACGTTATATTACAGTTTCAAAACCAAATTAAAAATAAAAAAGGTTGCAATGATTCCCTCTTTTATTTTTCAAAGCCACTTTTTTCAAATAATATTTTTTCAAAGGCCTCGTTTATTTCTTTTTGAACTTTAAGAAAATCTATTTCTGGATTACTATCATTTAAACAAATTATCGAATATTTTTGCTTTACAATAGCATTTACAATCGTTTTATTTTCATTCGTAAGTTCAAAATAATGACTGAAACGAACGCTTCGTGGACAAAATTGACCAGACATTAATTGATAAAAACGAAAAACGTATTGAGACAAATCATTGTAATTACGAAATTTATTTTTAGATGCGATTGTTAACCACTCATCTTCTAACTCCCAAACTTTTTCATAAGTGCTTTTCAAATAAGAATCCGCAGTGTGTGGGTTATACAATTCAGAAAAATAAGGCCAAGGAAGAAGTAAAAAAGTTCTTAAATTTTTCAATCCATATTTCAAATTGAAAATTTTTGTAAAATTTTTCTTCATGACTTCTCTTTTTTTAAATATCTTATTATTCACCATCATATTATTTAAAATAACATTGGCAAACATATCTCGACTTCCATTTGTCATTAAAGCATTTTCTATAAAACAATCTCTTGGTAAATTATTTTTAAAAAAATCGGTTTCTTTTACTGGTTTAGTTAAAAAGAAATCATCATTAAAATAAACAAAGTGCTCTGACAAATCTTTAATTCTATGTAAATTTAGTTCAATGGGTCTTGCACTAAACGTTGGCAAACATTCCTCAGGTATAAAATCTTTATGATTTACAATGTTTATTTTTGGATTGGTTGTATCAAGCCAATCTGGAATATGGCCCCATGTGACAAAATGAATTTTTCGAACCCAAGGGGCAAACTTTTCTACCCCTCTAAACCAGTAACGTAAATTATTCCAATCACGATAGCGATTTACTCCATTTCCTTTTGGATTATGTGAATATTTTGCTTTTTCTTTCTGCCATTCTAAATCACTACCATCCACCCATGTTAAAACAAAATCAATCGTTTCCATACTTAACTCCTCATATATTAAGATTGCTTTTTTACCACTTTTTTATATAATATTTTAATACAATTTATTGGCATCAATAAAATAATTTTAGCTCTATATTTTTTAGGGCATATTTTATAAAAAGCTGAAGCATCTTTAAAATTAAATTTACATAAAGAATAAGCAATTCCAATTGTTATACTTTTCTCATATTTTTTATAAAAATTGTATTTATGTTGAAAAAACTCTTCCATCTTCAAATAAATATTGATATAAGACATCTGGATTTGATTCATTTTATGGTTAGAATTAAAGTTCGATTCTCCTTCTTCATTCCTCATTCTATAAACCATCATTGGGTCCGTTATTGTTTTTAATTTGCCTTGCGTTAAAATATAAACACTTGTTTGAGCATCTTCAATCAAACGATCCAAACTCATTAAGTATTTCATGTCTTCTACGCATTCTGGTTTTTTGTAAAAATTTCTATAAATGGTTGCTGTGTAAGCATACCTTTTTTTATTAGAACAATACTCCTCTATTGTAATTTCGCCCTCTTTGAAACCCGCAGGAAAATATCCCAATAATTCATTTTTTAAATTTCTTATTTCTTGTAAGTGTGTAATTCCTATATATTCAGGATGAGCATCCAAAAAATCGATTTGTTTTTGAATTTTATTTTCATCAATCCAATAATCATCACCATCCAATTTTGTGATATATTCTCCTCGACTTTGTAAACTAGCATCCAACTCATTTTGCGTTGTTCCTAAGTTTTTTTCTCTTTTCAAAAGCTTAATAATTTTAGGATATTTTTTAGCGTAGGTTTCCATTATTTTAAAAGTATTATCTTTGGAACAATCGTCCGCTAAAATAATTTCATATTGAAAATTTGTTTTTTGATTCAAAACACTTTCAATCGTCTCACTTATATATTTCTCTTGATTGTAAGAAATAATAATTACACTTAATTTGATCTCTTTCATTTTCTTCTCCATTTTTTCACCCTTTGTATTGATTTAATGCTTCAATAACAAAATCAATTTCCTCCTCTTTTAATCCATAATACATGGGTAGACTAAGACAAGTATTTGCGATTTCTTCTGCTATCGGAAAACATAAGGTGTTGTATTCGTCGTAAGCTTTTTGTTTATGAATTGGAATTGGATAATGAATTACTGTTTGAATTCCTTTTTCTTTTAAATAGCTTTGCAATAAATCTCTTTTTGGTGTTCGAATTACAAAAAGATGCCAAACTGGTTCATTATAATTTTCTACGAAGGGCATAATTATATTTGGATTATTTATTCCATTTCTGTATCTTGTAGCTACGTCTTTACGATATGCATTCGTTTTATCTAAATATTTTAATTTGACGTTTAAAAAGGAAGCTTGTATTTCATCCAATCTTGAATTGGTCCCTTTTATGATATGATGATACTTTTCGGTTGAACCATAATTGGCTATTTCTCTCACTTTTAAAGCCAATTCTTTCTCATTTGTAACAACAGCCCCTGCATCCCCTAACGCTCCTAAATTTTTTCCAGGATAGAAACTAAAGGCACTCGCATTACCTAAAGAGCCTACTTTTCTTCCTTTATAAAGAGCTCCATGAGCTTGCGCAGCGTCTTCAATTACTTTTAAATTGTATTTTTTTCCTATTTCGTTAATAACATCCATATCACAAGTTTGACCGTATAAATGAACAGCGATGATAGCTTTCGTTTTTTCAGTAATCTTCTCTTCAATTTGTTTTGCATTCATTAGATAAGTATCTATAGTTGGCTCAACAAATATAGGAACCGCTCCAACTTTTGATATGGCAAGAGCACTTGCTATAAAAGTATGTGCACAAACAATTACTTCGTCTTTCTCTTTTATATCATACCCTCTTAAAATAAGTTCTAAAGCCTCTAAGCCATTCCCACAACCAACACAATATTTAGCGTTACAATACTTTGCAAAATTATTTTCAAACTCTTCTACTTTACTACCATTTATAAACCATCCTTTATTATAAATCGCTTCAAATTCTTGAAATATTTCTTGTTTTATTTCATCATGTAAGGGAGTAAAATCCGCAAAAGGAATAGTCTTCATCTTTTACCTCCATATTCGTATTTCTTTTTACTGTAATCGATAAAGTCATCATAATCTCTTATATAATCATCCGAATCGTATTTTTCTGATGCAAGAACCATTAAAACGGTTCCTTCTGAAAAATTAGACATTTCTCGCCAATTATCTGGTCCAACGTACAATCCAACACTTGGATCATTTAAAGTATATTTTTTCTCCCCAAAATAATTTTCTACACGAATATCTACACTTCCATTTATGCAGATTAAAACTTGATGCAAATGTTTATGCGAGTGCATTCCTCTAGTTATATTTTGTCCTACGCCATAAATTGTATAAATCCTTTTAATTGTAAAAGGAATTTCTTCCATTTCCTCTATAGGTGTCAAATATCCAAATTCTTTATTAGATGGTGAACCTATTTTTTTGAATTTTAATAATCCGCTATTATACATCGTATTTACTCCTTCATAGATTTTCATTTTTTTCATAAATTCTATCCAAATTATATCACAAAAAATTCTTTTTACCTAATGAAATCCTATTCTATTCAAAAGATTTAAAATTTCTTAAAACAATTTATAAAAAAATGCCATTCCTTTGTCTTAAAATTAAACAAACCAAAAACAATTGTAAAAATAAAAACCGCTAAAAAGCCTTTTACAAGAAATAAAATGTAAAGATTTTGAATAGAAATACGTGAATAAATGAAGTGAAGAATCAATACACTCATGAACAACGTCAAGATATTTAAAAATTGTTTTTTAAAATAATAAGAAACACTTTTTTCAAATACATGCTTATAAATAACAATCACTTTGGACCAACTAACTGTTACTAAATAACTAATGGTAGTAGAAGCAAGAATTCCAACAAGACCAAAAATACGCCCTAAAAGAAAAGACAAAACCAAATTGATTATTGCTTGTACAATTGGAACAAAACGATCTATATAATAAAGACCTGTTGAATTTTTAACTGTATCAATCGGCTGTAACATAGAGATTAAATAAAAATTAATTGCGATAAAAAATACACAAGAACTGTTTAAAAGAAAAGAAGAGCCTATCCATATTTCAATAAATACATTCATTAAAAAGTAAATTCCAATAGTAAACATTCCAGTAACAAAAAAACAAACAAAATTAATAATGTTAAAAATATTGTATTTTGTCTCTATAGAATCTGTTACATTCAGGTTACCAAAACTAGACGTTGCCGATGTAATTACTCCATTAATTAAACTTTTTATAATTGTAATTAATGAAAGATAATTGGTGTAAAGACCTGCCACTGAAATGTTAATAATCGAAGAAATTAGAATATTATCCGTTCCATTTACTGCATAGTTCCCTAATTTATGAAACAAAACTCCATTTACATTTTCTTTTATCTTATCAATGTCTTCTTTATCCACTTTCTTCTTACAATTAAAATCAACATCGGGATATCTTTTACTAACAAAAATATTAATAGCAATATTTTCCAATTGACGAAATACCAAACGAACTACCAAATAATAAACTAAATTTTTCGTTAAAAGTAAAATTATGAATTGAAGACCATACGTCAAAACATTAAAAACAATTCGAATCGGTGTCAACAAATACTTTTTTTGGTCAGCTTCAATTAATATAGCTTTATAAGAAGTAAAATACGAAAAAACAGAATCACCAACATACAATAAATAAATGAAGTAAATATTATAATTTACTGTATAATCTTTTACCATAAATTTTAAAAAAGGTAAAAAAACGATACTAATTCCCAAAACAATAAAAGCCATTTTCCTATAAATATCTTTATAAAATGACATCAATTTATTAATTTTATCTTGATTTTTTTCAGCCAAAGGCTTGTACAAACTAAAACTAATTACCATAGCAAAACCCAATTCAGAAATTGATAATAAAGACAAGATATTGGTATAAAGTCCATCCAATCCTAAGCATTGTTCCCCTAAAATTTTTATAAAATACGTTCTTAAAACAAAAGAAAGAATAGTACTTGTGAACAACACCAAAACACTAGACATACTATTGAAAAAAGAATTACGCATACGTTCCGTTTTCATTTTTTTACTCCTTTTTTCTATTTTTGTAAAATTTCTAATACTTTATGCAAATTCCCAACAGGAACAATTTTTCCATTTTTTCCATCAATTTGCTCTTTACATCCACCCGTATCATAACTGATCACTTTGGTTCCACAATGAATCGCCTCTAAATTTACGGTCGGATAATTGTCTTCGTAAGTAAAATTCAAAAAATACGTCGCAACAGTATAAAGTTTAGCTAAATCTTTTTGGTTTTCCGTTCTTTCAATCCCAATAATCTTAGATGGCAATTTTAGAATTTGCTTTTTACTAAGTCCAACCAAAACAATTTGATATTTTTCTTCCAAAAGAGAAGATAATTTTATAAAATCCAATAATCCTTTTCGTTCTTCCCAAATACTTGCAACTCCTAAAAGAATTTTTTTATTCTTTGGAATATTGTATTTAGAAAATATTTCTTTATCGTATGTAGGTTTAAAAATGCTTTCATCTATAGTATTTGGTATTGTTACTACTGGGTATTCTTTTAAAAAAGATTGTTTTACAAGAGTATGAAGCCATTTTGAAGGTGTAATAATTGTTAAATTTTTTAATCCAGTAAACATAATTTTCTTTTTATAATAGTTCTTTTTCGAGCTATCAAATCCTAAGCTCACAGGATATTTTTTCTTATTTGGGCAATGTTTACATTCTAATTGCCATTTACAACAATTTACTGCTGTAAAATAAGCACAATGCCCTGTAAAAGGCCAACAATCATGAAAGGTCCAATACACTTTTCCGTTAAATTCGTTTTTTAAATAACGAAATAATACAGAATAATTTAAATAGTAACCATGTATATTATGTAAATGCAAAATAGTTGGATTTTCTTTTCTTAAAATACGTATTATTTTTTTGGTTTTAAAATAAGAGCCATGGCCTTGTTGATCGAATAAGGTAGCCCAAAACACATGGAACCAAAAAGAAAAAAATCCTCCAACTTTTAGACAAGGAATGTCCTTATATCCCTTTCTTCTTCC
The DNA here is from genome assembly GCA_947574215.1 of uncultured Mycoplasmatota bacterium. Taxonomy (GTDB): domain Bacteria; phylum Bacillota_I; class Bacilli_A; order RF39; family UBA660; genus MGBC108787. The sequence goes on from CANPIX010000017.1 coordinate 10,302, forward strand.
ATAAATACAAAGAACTTCATAGCCTTCCTTTTGTGCACTTCTAGCAATATCTCCCATAATTTTGCCAGTGGAACCGTTACAAACGGTATTGATTTGGATTAATTTCAATTTTTGTCTTTCCTTTTGCAAAAAATCTTGAACAATTTTATTGTTTTTTTTCAATTTCTGAAAAAAAACATTGTTTATTGTACGAAAACAGTTAGTAAGAAAAGAAAAACGAACTTTATTTCTTTTTAAAACTTGATAACTTTCCTTAAAATTACGATAATATCCTTTAAGCCCATTAGTACTAGTTCCTCCAGCACGCATAATAACAAAAAAATCATTTAAGTATTTCAAATGAAATCCAGAATTTATTATTCGTAACATAAAATCATAATCCGCAGTAATTTTATATTGCAAATCGAAAAGACCGCATTTTTCATACACTTCTCTTTTTAAATATAGAGTCGGATGGGGCATAGCAAATCCCCACTTATTCCTTACTTCTCTCGATTGAAAAAAACGATAAGGTTTTTCTAAATTTTCATCTAACATTAAAAGATCAGAATAGACTCCATCGCTTAATTTTATATTTTCAACAACCGTTTGAAAAACCTTTTTGTGTGCTAAAACATCATCTGAATTAATAAGTCCAATAATATCTCCTATTGCAAGTTGAATTCCTTTATTCATTGCATCATAAAGACCATTATCTTTTTCTGAGATAACCTTTAATTTTCCTTTAAATTTACTTTCATAACTTTTGATTATGGATAAAGTTTTGTCTGTACTCTCCCCATCTATAATTAAATATTCATAGTTCCTATACGTTTGAGCCAGCACAGATTCCAAAGTATCTTTTATCGTATCCTCAGCATTATAACAAACCGTAATGATAGAAATCTTCAAACTTACCACCTACATTATCTATCAATTTTTTCTTTTAACAACGAAACTTCTTGAACCAAAAGAAGCAGTTTTCTTTTTTGTTCTGAAACAATAATCGTTAGTAACAAAGTGATTAATAATAATAATCCTATTATAACGCATACAATTAAACTAGATGTAGTTTCAAAACCTATTAACTTTGTAAAAATTCCTATAAATTCTGGAAAGATTCCAACTAACCCTACCACGAGTGAAGACAAAAACCAAAAAAGAGAATATTTTACAGGTAATTTATTTTTAGCAACTAATTTTAAAATAATTAAAATCAACAAAAATGCCATTATTACTAAAAAAATTCGCAAATGATTATTCATTTTTATCACCTTTTTTCATTAAAAAAATTGTCAAAATTACATTAAACATATAATATGCATTTTTCCATGTGTGAATAGAAGATTGTCCTTCCATTCTTTCTTTCATACTAACGGGTATTTCTTTAATCTTAAGTTGTTTAGCTAAGACAAAAACAGTAGAAATCGGTTCAGGATATTCTGATGGATAAATACGAGCAAAAGAAGCAATTCCTTTTTGGTTGGTAGCCCTAAAACCACTAGTAGTATCATAAATTTTCTTTCCCGTTTTCCATTTAATAATGCAAGAAATTAATTTAATTCCTACTCTTCTCATAAAAGAAGATTGAAATTCACTTTCTTCTTTTTCTATAAATCTTGACCCAATAACCAAATCCGCTTCTTCTTGTAAAATAGGTTCTATTAATTTTGGGATATAAGTGACATCGTGTTGTCCATCTCCATCAAATTGAATCGCTATATCATAATGATTTCGATAAGCGTATTTGTAGCCAGTTTGTACCGCACCACCAATTCCTAAATTTGATAGTAATAAAATATGAGGAATACAATTTTCTAATAAAACTTCTTCAGTTTTATCTGTACTTCCATCATTAATTACAATTACGTCGTAATTGGTTTTATTTTCTTTGTTGTATTCCATAATATCTTGATAGGTTTTTAATATATTTTTTTCCTCGTTGTACGCGGGAATAATTAGTAAAATCTTTCTCTTTTTCATACTTCACCTCTTTAGTAATAAAACAGCAATAACAAAGCTATGTATTCCAATAAAATCGTATTTGTATAAATAAATACATTTTCTTTCACTTTTTCAGTACCATTTTTCTTTTTGGCTGTTGGAAATAAAAGTAATACAGGAAGTAGTACAGGAAGAAAATACCTCCCCTGAACTCCATCAATATAAAATAATTCACTTCCCGACCAATAAACATACATTGCAAGAAATACCCCTAATATTCCTGTACATAATCCTAAAAAAACAAGGCCTTTTTCATGCCATTTTACTTTTATAAATTCTGTTTTTAAAAGAAGATAGGCAAAAAAGAAAATATAAGAAATCACATAAATATCATTCAATCGAAAATTAAACCAGCCAAAATAGCCTATTAAACTTCTCATATAAAAAATCGTTTTCATTTTAAAAGTAGAGTAAAAAAGCATAAGAGCTTTATAAGGATGCGTAACCAAATCCGTTAATTTGACAAACACTTTAGAACCACTAGAAATCGTAGAAGCACTGTCTTGTTGAATAAAAGAGGCTCCTATTTTTCCTAAAAGATAAGCAAAAAATACAAAAGCAAAAACTCCAACATATTTATGCCATTTCTTTTTGAACCTACCATCAGGTAAAAAGATAAGCATCAAGAAAGGTATTCCAAGATAAAGAGGTTTGATAAACGCTATACTGACACTTAAGACAAACAAAACAGGCATTGCAAATTTCCAATTTGTCTTTTCTTTTAACACGAAATTTGTACAAATCCCAACAGAAAGTAAAGTGAACAAAGAAGATAAAATTACTTCAATATTCCCACTTTCTGTAATTCCTTTGCAAATGTTTCCTAATAAATAAGAGGAAATTATAACCACAAAAGTGTAAATATACTTATTTATTTTACGTCCAAATTTTTCTTTTGGAATAAACAACAAAAGTAAGAAAATAGGCAAATACACAATTTTTATCAAAGAAATAATCATACCAGAAAGCAATAAGACAATATGACACCAATTAGGTATTTTTTCTTTATCGTATATTATTTTCATTATAATCGCTACAGCAAACAGACTAAAAGAATTTAAAAGGGAATCATAAGAATAAGAACCCATCTGTTGAATAAATATGGGGATGCTTGCAACAACTAATAATAATTCTTTGTGCTTTGGAGCAATCTTTAACGCTTTATAAATCAAAAATATTGAAAAGAAAACATTCAACAATCTACCTATGTAAAAAATGATTCCAGGAGAATTGCTAAAAATATCCGCTACTTTAATTCCAAGAGATGAAATAGAAAAAGCAATTTTAGGACCAACATAAGAGTAAATGCTTTTTTTCACTGTATTTTCTGAATTTTTAAAGCACTCCATCACTTCTTTTTTATTTATGACTTTATCTCTTGTTTGTATATTTGCATATCCTAAACACCCTATAGTGGATGGCATGGTCATGTAAGGATCTTCTAAGCTTTCGTAAAAATTTTTATCTTGGCTAAACTGAGTCAATCGATACGCCGTGTAAAAATGAATGGGCTCATCAGGAACTTCATAAGGAGGTGTAATCAAAGTTGCTGGTAAAATATAAACTAAGGATAGAAGAAGCCAAAATTTTTCTATAGCCATATTTTTTTTATTAATTAGAAAATTGATTCCAAAACTCAATAAGACAAATAAGAAAACAAAAATATTTTTCCAAGTCAAATTAGCCAATTCATAAACCAGTTGAAAAGCGACTTCTCCACTTTCTCCGTTTTTAAAAATAGTAACAGCGTTTTCTACATCTACACGAATAGGAGCTATTTCAATTGAATAGTCTGAAACATTTTCAAGAGTAACATCAGGTAACGAAAAACAGGTGAATTTTCCATCTTTTAAAATACGGGCATTAAAAGCTTCTTCGTAAATTTTTTCGGCATTTTTAAAAACACTGTATTGATAGTCTGCATTATTTTTACGATCATAAGTTCCAAAACGCAGACATATTTGATTGGGATTTTTCTCAATATCTTGAAAATATTCTTTTTTTATCGTTTGTAACGAAAAAGAAAAAGGTTCATGTAAAATAGGTTCAAAAGAACTGTTAGCAACTCCTTGATAAGTATAAATAGGAACATACTGATTGTAATCAAATTGAACAATCAATAGAAGACTTAAAAGAAAAAAGAAAAAAAGAAAAAAAGAATGTGGTAAAAATAGAAAAATTGATTTTATAAATTTTTTTTCTATAAAAGTTTGCCAAATTTTATTCCCTTCACTGAAAAAAACTTTTATCTTTTCTACGCACAATTTAAATCTTTCCATTTTAACCCATACCTTTTCTACTAAATAAATTATATATTATTTTTTATGTTTATTCAATATGAAGTCTATTTTAAGGAAATGCAAAAGTATGATATCTTCTTAAAAAAATATATGTACAATTTTATTAAAGAGTTTATAAAGTACAACTTTAACTTTTCGAAGAAACGGAGTTACACGTTTTGTATGTTTTAAATAATACAAAAGACCTGAAATATTATTTAATTTCCCATTAAAATTCCCCAGAATTTGATAAGTTTTCTGCAAAATATATTCTTGGTTCAACAAGATATTTTGCACGGCTTTTTTATTAAAAATTTTAGCTACAAGATATTTTTTTTCTATTCTTTTAATATAATCTTGAACAAACGAATCCGTTTCTATGATTTTCCAATCAAAAAGGGAAGATTTCAACCAACAACAATTCGAATTTGCACTTAAAACTTCTTCTTTCTTTGTCAAATTTCCAAAATAATCACTATGTAAATTTGAAGGTAAGACAACCAATCCTATATATTGATTTTGTAAAAAAACATTTTGTACCCCTTTTATATAATTATCATTAGAAAAACCATTTAAAATACAATTTTTTAGACTTATTTCGTAAGGTAAAAATATTTTTTGTGTCTTTAAATCAGTATCTTTCAAAACCAAAATGGTATCGTATTTCTCTTTTACAAACTCTTCCTTTTTCGTTACTTTTATATTCTCATTTTCTAATTGTTTTTTTATCTTTAAATTATCAGAAAAAACCAATATATTTTTTATAGCAGTAGTTTTTATAAACTCTATATAACAATCAACGTATCTTTCTTCTTCTAACAAAAACACAAGAACGTATTTATTAGAATCATCTTTTTTTTCGTCAATAATATAATTTAAATTTAAGCCATAATACAAATCTTCTGGTTTATAAAGTCGTATTAAATTATTCCAAATTTTATCTACATCGTATAAATCATTCTCTTTTATATACTCTAAGCTTTTTTTATTGTCTTCTCCATCCGATAAAAATAAAACGTCTTTTTTTTCAAAAACAAAATTTTTTCTTTTAATAAAAGGACAATTGCAATTTTTAATTAAATCATAAGATGCATAAGCATAAGTATTAAAATTTTCTTCCAAAACTGTACTATGATATTTCTCTAAATTAGTATAAGTATCCCATTTAAATCCTGCTTGTTCTAGATAATGTGTAAAAACGATTTCATGTTTGGTCACAACCGATTGAAAATTTTTTCTTTTGTAAATTATATAGTTTTTCCAATAATTGTGAAAGGCTTGACTATTCAAGACGTTCTTTCGAAATGCGATAAAAAAGGTTTGAATATGACTATGAATCATATTGTCTGGTAAGTAACCAAATCCATCTGGGCTGTCAAAATTAGCAGACAATCCCCAAAAATCAACATTTCTTTTAGCCATTGTGTCACAAATAGTTTTAAAGGGAACAAATGGACCATAAAAAGTATCATTCAATAAAAGAAGTTCATCAAAATTTTTAAAATAATTTTGGTATTCGTCATAAATAGTTTTAAAAGCTCCAGCGTCCAAACCAACATTTTCTCTAATTGTTATTTTTTGAGTAAAAAAGGACATTTTTTCTTTTTCTAAAGTGGACAATGAACAGTTTGAAACAATAATAAGATCATCTGTAGCTTCTTTTAACGATTGTAGTAAAAAAAGAACATAATCATCTACTATTCCCTCTCTATCATAAAACACAAATACTCCTAAACGTTTTGCTTCTTTCTTTAACACCATAAATATGCCACCTTTGTTTTATAAATTCTTCCCTAAAAATTTTTCCAATTTTCCACGTTTTCCTTTTGTGTAATGAACGAATCCCAAAAGAAAACCGTAAATCTTAGAAAACTTATGTCTTTCAAAAAGTAGAACTTTTGCCATCGTTTTGTAATTGCTTATCAAAAATTCACAAAATTCTTTATCGCTTTTTTTATAATCATCATAAATATAATGATAATTTCGATTCATATAATATCTTCTTATTCCACTATGATTTGTACACAATTTTCCTTTTATATAAAAAATATCACCCAAATCATGTTCTATGGTTAAATAATTTAAACGCATAATTTTATAGCCATGCTTTTTTAATCGTAAACCATACTCAATATCAATTCCATCAATAAAAAAGTCTTCTTGAAATCCACCAACTTCATCCCAAATGTTTATATTTAATACGTTTCCAGAAGTCATAACGTCTTGCGGATAATCTACTTTTTCTTTTGGCTTTTCAACTTTCAATTTTGTACTGTGCCATGGCGTTACAATTCCTATTTTTTTACAATCTTCCTTTTCAATCACTTTTAACATCTCTTTTAAAATCTTTTTGGGAAGAATTGTATCTTGATCCATAGTTAGTAACCATTGGTAACCACTATTTTTAGCTAAATTAGCTCCCATATTTAAAGCTTTAGCAACTCCAATATTTTGAAAAGAATAATATTCTATTTTATTACTTTTGGGTAATTTTTCTTGATGACTTTTTCCTGGAGTGTTATCGATAACATATAGTTTATCCACTCCTTCTAGATAATTATTTATATTGTCGAAATGATAATTCTCGGGATGAAATAAGGTAACGACCCCAGCAATTTTTAATGCCATTTTATACCTCTTCCGCAAATCCTCTTTGCAAACGATCAAAAATTTTGAATCCAATCCAAAGCAAGAGCAAACTTACTCCAAAAGTAATACATAAGGATTTCATTTCAGGAAGAGTTTGATAAAATAAAATATTTCGATAACTGTTGATAATTGTCGCCATTGGATTCAAACGAATAAGAGAGGAAATCGGACTTCCTTCAAACATTTTGGCTGAATACAAAATCGGCGTCAGATAAAATAACATACTTACTAAAAAATTAATAATATATTCGGCGTCTCTTACATAAACCTCAATGGCACTGGTAATTAAAATAATTCCTAGTTGAAATAAGTATTGGACAATTATAATAAGCGGTAAAAATAAGATATATGGGCTAAACCCAATACCACTACAAATTAGAAAAATAAAAATAATTAAGCAAGAAATTAAAAAATTAACAAGCCCACTTGTATTGGCTGAAATTGGTAAAATTTCTCTTGGAAAATATACTTTTTTAATAATACCTGCGTTACCTAAAATCACATTAGTACCAATAATAATAGTATTCGTAAAATACGTCCATGGAAGAATTCCAATAATTAAAAAAGTAACGTAATGAGGCTCTGTGTTTTTTAATATAAATGGAAAAACAATAGCATAAATAAGTGTTGTTAATAAGGGATTTACAAACGTCCATAAAACGCCCAAAAACGATGCTTTGTATTTTCCACGAATATCTTTTTTTACATTGCTTTTTAAAAGCAATCGATAATTATAAAGATTTTTAAAAAGTTCTTTCAATCTAACCACACACCTTTACATACTCATCTACAACGGTTTTGATTTTTCCATCCATTTTTATTTTACCCTCATGCACCCATATTCCTCTAGTACACAATTTTTTTATAGATCCAAGACTATGACTAACAATTACAATCGTCATATTTCCCTCTTTTAATTCTGATAATTTATCATAACATTTTTCTTGAAAATGTTGATCCCCAACAGCTAGGATTTCATCAATCAAAAGAATTTCAGCATCAACATTAATGGCAATCGAAAAAGCAAGTCGCATGTATTGACCACTTGAATACGTTCGAACAGGACTATCAATTAATTCGCCAAGTTCTGAAAAAGAAATGATATCTTCTAAACGCTTATCTATTTCACGTTCGGAAAGTCCAAATATACTTGCATTAAAATAAATGTTTTCTCTACCTGTAAAATCCGGATGGAAACCCGCTCCTAATTCCAATAAAGAAGTAATTTTACCATAAGTTTTAATCGTACCTTTGGTAGGATACATAATTTTAGTCATCATTTTCAAAAGCGTTGATTTTCCACAACCATTTACTCCAATTAAAGCTACAGTTTCTCCTTTTTTTATATTTAAAGAAATATTATTTAATATTACTCTTTGGTCAGCTTTTTTTTTGTTCCAAAAAACAAGTCTTTCTTTTAAAGTGGTTGGCTTATCGTAAAATAGTTTAAAAGCTTTTGTTAAATTTTTTATTTCAATTACGTTTTCTTGTTTCATTTTGCAACACTACTTTCTACATTCTCATATAATTTTACCAAATATTCTTATAGGCTTCTACTATTAGTTTCCAAGTATATTCTTTTTTTATTCGATCCAAAGCTAACTTTTCATACTTTTCTATCGTTTTTTTGTCAAACGTTTCAACTTTTTCAATCAAATTTTTTAAATCCCCTACTTTTTTACTAAAATAAAGACATGACATCATTCCTACTTCTACATTATAAACCGCATGAAATAAAATGTTTATCTTAGTGGTGGCTAGCGCTTCCAAAAGACTTGGATTCGTCCCACCTGCACTATGGCCATGAATATAAGCGTAAGCATTTTTTCGAAAATATACCAAAGTATCTTTATCATAAACGGCACCAATAAATTTGACTCTTTTGTCACAATCAAATTTTGTTTTTTCTCTCAATTGTCTATAAAACTTGTTGTTTTCGACATTGCTAATGATCACTAAATCTTTTTTCGTATTGGAAGAAATAAATTCTTTTATCATAGTTTCATAATTGTTTTCAGGAACAAAACGTCCCACGATTAAATAATAATTATTTTCAGTTACTTGATATTTCTTATACAGTTGTTTTACTTTTTCTGTTTTACAATCTCTCTGGTCTAAATAAGCACCATAGGGGATAAAAAAAGTTTGTTTCTTAAATTTTTGATAACGATTTTGTACATAATTTTGAATAGCCTTTGAATCACAAACAATTCCATCACTATGTTTTATCATACAATATTCACTGATTTTAAAACATTGTTTTATCCACCACGCCCATTTTTCTCTCGTCCACTCTAAACCGTCTGGATTTAGGTAAATTTTAATTCCTTGTTTTTTTAAAAAACGAATTAAAAAGGGATAGAATGGACCAATACGACATCCTAATATATATACAATAACATTATCCAAATGATTCTTTTGTATGTATTTTTTCATTTGGCGTAAAGCAGATATAGCATAAATAAACATGGTGAAAAAACCAAGATTAGGAGAATAAACTTGCAAACAAGACACATGTTCTTTTTCTATTATTTGTTTTTTTTGTTTTTTATTTGTTGTTAACTCTGGAACATGAAATTTTACATTTTTTTCTTGATAATTTTCAATCAAATTGGTTACAAAAGTTTCCCAACCGCCATAATTGGACTTGTACCCACGCGCTCCAATAATAATAATATTTTTCATGAATATCTCCTAAAAACTATATTTTTTTTATTTTATTTTCAATTTGCAACCCTACTAAATAGAGAGTGTAAAAAAATCTTAATAACAAAATCTTAATGGGATTCATTTTATTTATATATTTCTCATAATAAAATTGACTCTTTTTTAACCATTTGAATTTTTCAATTCTTTTTATACTTTTGTCAACGCTTTGAGACAAAGCATGCATTACAATTACACGATTATCAACATAGGTATGGTATCCCTTATCTTTTAATTTCTTTGCCATGATGATTTCTTCATAATACAAAAAAGTATTTTCATCAAAAAAGCCAATACTTTCAAAAACTTCTTTTTTTATAATAAAAAAACATCCTTTTATTACATCTACTTTGGTTAAATTCTTTTGATATTGCGTTTCACTATATTTTAAAATACTTTGTTCAAAACGTCGAAAAAAAGGCACATTTGAAATAAGTTCAGATAGAAAAGAAGGGAGTTTCCAACCACGCGAAATTCCTTGAGGTTCTCGAATAGTAGGTGCAATTACATCAACTTCTTCTTTCTCTAAATCGTTTAACAATAATTTTATATCTTCTTCTTTAACAACAATATCTGGATTTGAAATAATAATAGAGTCGACATTGTAGTTATCTATTAAGTATTTTATACCAACATTATTGCCAGTTGCATACCCATTATTCTTTTCTGCTTCTACAACTTTTATTTTATTATTTTCAAATTTTTTTAACTTTTCTAATGAATGATCTGTACTATGATTGTCAACAACAACAATTTTATCTAAAATTTTAAAATCTTTAATATTTTTTAAAAACAAAGATGTATTTTCACTATCATTATAATTTAATATTACGATTCCATTTCTCATATTTTATCCTCAAATATATTTTAACAAATTAAAATAGGAATGTCTATTTTCACAAACCTATTTTCCTAAAATTTATCTTTTTTCCTTTTGAAACTATTAAAAAATTGACAAGCTTTGCTCACCATTTTATAACGTTTACTATTTACAATACTTAGAATTTCATTTTTCAATTTTTCATTGTCTTTCTTTAAATCTTCTATGCAATTTTGTAAATCTCGTATAATAACTTCAGAAGTTTTATGATCGTGCATAAAATAATAGTTATTATCGCACCATCCTAAATCTAAAAATTTAATTCTTTTGTAATTGTTTTTCCATAAACAATATTGAAAAGAAAGTTGGTCCCTTTTACTAAAATTTTTAACCATATCCCACCAATCTTTTTGTATTTTCTTGATATTTTTATTCTGTGTCTTTCTAACAAAAAAACTATTGGCTGTAAGTCCAAAATGTTGTGGATAATTTTCTTTTTTCAAAAAAAGAACCGTTTGGTCGATAGCCTCAGCACTATCTTTATTCATTTTTTTACACACTTGGGCTTCTTCATATATACAATCTCTATCAGGATGTTTCAAAAGAAAAAAATCGTAATGCTCTAAATCACATTCTTTTTTAATAAAATCCATAATTGGAAGTTTAAATTCTATATTTCCATCTACATAAATCGCCAGATCATAATTTTTCTCTAATTCTATGTCTCCTAAAATTTTTATTTTTCGATTTCTACGAGTGTTATCTAAATTTTCAGAAGGACTTGTAAAAACAATTTTCCAGGTTTGACTTTTCAAATTAGGGATATCTGTAAAACAAAAATAATCTACATTTTTTTCTTTTTTAGAAATTTCAATTAAATCGTCATACCCCCCCCCCCAACGGATTTTCACCAAATATGGCCGTATAAACCATAACTTTAATGTTTTTCATAACTATAGAACCCTTTCTACTTCCTTCGATTCAACAATTTTTTGATTGGCTTAGGAAATTTCAATTTGGAAATAATTTTCCACTTTGGTGTATTCAATATCCATGAATAATCGGGATAGGTAACAGAAAATGGCGTAAATAGATTGTTTTTTACCATCAAAGTTTCTAATTCTTTAGATAACTCTCCTCGACTTACTGCGTATTTTTGATAAAGCGAATCGTATTTTTCAGCCATTTCTTTAGTAGAAATAATTGAATATTGTTGAATTGATTTAATAACTTTATTGTACGCTTTCTTATTACAAAGTATTTTTTCTATTTCTTGTGCAATTTCTTCTGGTGTACTGCCAAACGCAATGGTCCAACCTAAATTGTATTTTTTAATTCTTTCTGCAATGGCTCCTATTGAAAAGGAAACAACAGGGATTCCTGAAGCAATGGCCTCAGTCATTGTATACGAATAGGTTTCTGGCCATATAGAAAATAAACATATTAGTTTAATATTATTCTTTCTTAGTAAATCTTTTAGTTCATCTCTTGTGTATCGGCCATGATTTTCAAAATGGTCGTTGCTTTTTAAATTCGCATTATCACTGATTCCAAATAAATGAATTTTGCATTTGGAAATTCTATTGTAATGTACAAAATCATTCAAATAGTGACTTCCTTTGTGATATCCTATGGCTCCAATAAAGGCAATGTCATTGAACTCCTCATCTAATACTAAATTGGATTTACTCTTTTTTATGTTAACGCCATGTTCAATAACGTCTATAGAAAGATTAGAATATTTTTCTAAAATCTCTTTTTTCGTCGCTTCAGATGGAGTTATTACTTTATAGGCCATTTGTAGCAATTTTTCCCATTCTCCTCGCCAAGTTTCTATTTCTATTGGCTTTCTATAAATAGATAACAAACATTCGTTACACTTTTGTACAGAAGGATTTCCACAATACTGAAAATTTTTGTATATTTTATTGATTAATGGACATTGTGAATAAAAATCGTGTAAAGTAATCATATATGGAATTTTATGTTTTGTAAATACATCTACTACGTCAAAAAAATGGCCTTTCATATGATGAATATGTGCAAAGGTTATATTATAGTTTTCAACAATTTCAGATAACATAAATTTATAAGAATTACTATAAAAATTCAAATCCGTCATTTCTTCTTTTATAGCACCATATTTGATAACGATTTCTGTATCTTTAAAATAAGAATACACTTTATAAACTCCATTTTCTGGCACAAAAATATGAAAATTGTATTTGCTACGCATATTTTCAATTAAATCCCATGCGTGTAAAGAAGTACCTCCTAAATGTTCTCTAATGTTTTGCCAATCGTGAATAAGAAACAAAATATTAGGATGATTTTCTTTATTTCCTAAAGCTAAAGAAATGTTTTGAGCAATATAATGAATTGGGCGATTAAATACCCATTGATCTAATTTTCTCTTATAATCAGGATATTTTTCTTCCAAAATTTTTAAACCTTCTGCAATTAATGGTTCTTTTGTATTTAAAAAAGATTTAGATTCTTTATGTAAAATATAAGTATTGTCACATAAAATATGTCTATAACCATACTCGAAACATCGAAAACAAAAATCATTTTCTTCTCCATATCCTTTGCCATAAGAATTTGCATCAAACAACCCCACCTTGTCTAAAACTTCTCTTTTAATATAGAGACAAAAACCATGACCTGTAGGAATTTCTGGATAATAATTATGAGAACATTTTTCAACCAAATCCGCCATTTCTTCTAAAGTATAATTATCTGGTAAGTCATTAGGTTCAAAGGGTTTGGGTACACTTGCTAAAGTGGCGTTATTAGACAATGGCGTAACCGTAGCTATATTAGTAGAAGAATAAGCGCATGTTTTAATTTTTTCTAGCCAATTTTTTGTAACCTCTGTATCTGAATTCAACAAAAGCACATCATGTTCACTCGACTGCAACATTCCCTTATTTACAGTTTTAACAAATCCTAAATTTTCTTCATTACTTAAAAAAAGGATTTCAGGATACGTTTCTTTATATTTTTTTAATAATACTTGTATTCTTTCATCTGGACTTTTATCATCAATTAAAATCAATCGGTTTTCCTTTAAATTCGTATTTTTTAAAACACTGTTAACACAAGCTTCTACACAATCATAAGCATTATAAATTGGAACAATAATATCACAATTTTTCATTTTTACACCATACTTTCTAAAATTTGTGAACCCCTTTTTTCATTCTTTTTTATCTAAAAAAATGAAAATAATTACAAATTTTATTAATCCATTTCCATCTTTTGCTGTTACGAATTAAATACAATTCGTAGTTTTGATTTTCTAGTTCTCCTATTCTATCGTTCATTTTTCGATAATTTAATTTAAAATCATTTAATTGTATTTTAAGATCCGATTTTTCTAAAGTTAGCTTTTGAATCAATTCTTCGTTTTTTTGAACATTTTCAAAAAGATTGCTATTCTTTTCTTTAATAAAATTATAACTTTCTAACATCTTATCAAATAAACCATTATTGATTTCATTGTCTCCCTTAATATGGACTTTGTTATCTTTTGATTTGGTCAAAACAATTATATTTTGTAATACAAAATAATCTTCTAAATAATTATTTAAATTGTACAAGCTATACTCCTCAACATTTGTAATGTAATTGGGTATAGATAATATTTTCTCAATTCGTTCAATATCGTAATAAATATTAGCCGTTTTTGAAATATTTAAAATCAAATCGCAGAAAGAACGAAACGTAAAAAATCTTAAATGCGTCGTATCCAAAAGACCTAAAGTGTTGTAATTAAAAGTCCCATTCATAAGTCCTTTAATAATATCGATATGAGCAACATTTGGAAGAGAAATAATAATTTTCCCCTTTTCATCCAAACACTCATAAATATTTAATAAAACGTCCCATGGATTCACCAAATGTTCTAAAATATCTGCTAAAATAATATAATCGTATTTCTCTTTTTGACTAAAAAATTTTTGATATTCTTTATCATTTTTATCAGTAATGGAAAAATGATAAACCCTTCGAAAGGAAGCATTTTTTTTACATATTTCAAAAGCTTCTTTATCGTATTCAATACCATCCACAATACAATTTTTTTCCTTCTTTAAAATGTTTGCAATTAATCCCGTTGCACACCCAATATCCAAAACTGTACTCTTTTTTTCGATTGCATTAATTATCGCCACATGCGAATCATTTTTTTGTTTTGAATCGTACTGAAAATCTTCTAACTTATAATCGTACTTATTTTCTTCTTTAATAGTATACAATTTACTTTTTTCCGCATTCCCTAGTTCAAAATTGTTTTTATCCATATTTTCACCTTCTAAAATAGAATAACCATTCCTCCTAATTTTATTTAACAATAAACTTTTTTTATAAATATATTGTATCATGTAATGAATGGAATAGTAAATTAAATAGTTTTATTTTTCTCTAAATATTGGTTTTCAAACAAAACAAAATATGGTAATATAGTTATATTATTAAATAACAAACGGAGTGTTCGTATGAAGCGTAATAAAAATATTGATTATCTTAGAAGTTTGTCAATACTACTAATTGTTGTATACCATATCTATATTGTTAGTGGATTAACTTTTCCAAATGCCTACTTAAATACATTTATTAGTTTTGGTGGAGAATTGGGCGTTTCATTTTTCTTTTTTATCAGTGGATATAGTATTTTTAAAAGTCTCTCTAAAAAGAAAATAAACTATTTAGAGTACTTAAAACAAAGAGTAAAAAGAATAGCTCCTCATTATTATATTTCTTTAACGATTTCTCTTTTATTTACTTCAGCTATTGTTTATTTAAATAAAGAACATTTACTAAATTTAGTATCCCATTTATTCTTTTTTCACAACTTATTTTTTACCTGCCATGGTACAATTAATGGTGTTTTATGGACAATGGGAATTATTTTCCAATTTTATTTAATCGCCCCTCTTTTGTATAAATTATTAAATAAACGTCCTATACTTACTCTTTTTTTCTCTGTTGTTTTTTCATTAGGATGCAAATGGTTAATTTTTTATATTTTATTGCCTAAAAATGGTCTAGGATCATCCTATTATTTTATTTACGATAGGCAATTGTTTACAACCTTAACCAGTTTTGCTTTAGGAATGTTGATCTCTAAATATGAATACAAAAACCACTTTAAAAATAGAAATAATATTCTTCTATCTTTATTCTTTTTTTCAACAATTGTATTTTTTATTTTAATTGGTGCCAATGCTTTTCCTTTTTTAAACTCTTATATTCATGCAAAAACGCTTAAAGGACTATTTTACTTCTACGTTTTGGATTTTTTAATTGCTTTTTTCGTATTTTTCTTTGCAAGTATAAAAATCAAATCAAACCCTATATGTACTATTTTAACGTTTCTTTCAAAACATGAGTACGCTATTTATATTTGGCATTTGCTATTATTAAATCAATTAATGAACACAAACACTTTTATTAAAAATTTAATGAACGTTCCTCCTTGGCTCTTTTATCTAATTCTTGTAATCCTTTTAATTGGAATATCCTGTATATTTGATTTAATTATTAATAAAGTCGATTTCGAATCAATTAACGAGGAAATAAAAAATCTTTATTCTAAAATAAAAAAACACTTGCTCAGTATAACTATTTTTTCAGTTTTTATTTTTACGCTAACTTACATTCCAAAAATTTATGAGATTTATCAAAACAAATCCGAAAGCCTTTCAAAATGTATAGAAGCTTGTCCAATTTATGAAAATATAAAACAGAAAATGATTTGTGAAAATGGTCCTTGCACTTATATTTATATCGATACCGCAGACACAGGTTATCTCTACTTCTATCAATTAAGGTATTATTTGTCTCCTAATAGAATCGATCATTACAATAATTATGTATATACCATCAATCATGGCTCCGATTCACAATTTATAGATTTTATAAAAAGTACAAAAGCAGATTATGTTATTGTAAGAAACAGTCAAAGATTACTAACACACAATTATGAACTTGACTTAGAAAAAGGTAAAATATTTACGATAAATTATGAAGCTACAACTATTTCCGATTTATTAAAGGAGGTCACAAAATGATATTGTTGTATTTACTATTAATTATTTTATTTGGCTTTTTTATTAACGCTGTTTTAAATAAATATCATTTCATAAACAATTATGAATTAAATACTCCTGAATTTCTTTCTTTTTCTTCTTTATTAGGTTTTATTTCTTTTTCTTTATATGTTTTTATTTTAGGAATCGTAAGAATTAAATTTTCATTTGGTTTATTTATTCCCATTATCTTTTGCGATTGTTTGTATTTGTTCTTTCAATTAAAAAAGATAAAAGATAGAAAACCAAAAAAGAAAACAGTAAAATCTATAGATTATAAGTTCTTATTTTTGACAATTGCTTTTTCTATTCTTTTTCTTTATTTTCTAAGTTATGCTTACTTTCATACGCTTTTGTATCCTGATGAATTTTCAGTATGGGCTTTAAATGCAAAAAATATTTTTTTAGGAAAGAAATTAACTTTTTTCATTAACACAGGATTGGAAATTTATCCAGATTTTTTACCTATTATTTACAGCTCTTTTTATATATTTATTGGCAAAATAATGGAAAACGCCATTCGAATTATTCCAGGTATCTTATTTTTATTTTTAATCATCAATTTGTTAGGTCTTGGAATGAAACATAAAATAAACAAAACCCTTTTTTTCTTATTTATCATTTTTATTATGCTCCAATATACAGGATTTAACGATTATACTTTCTCTTCTTACGGAGATTTAGTTTTTAGTTGCTTTTATACTTTAGGAATTCTTTACATGTTTGAATGGTTATTGTACGAGGATTGCAAAACCAATATGATAGTATCAATCATCTACATGAATGCTGCTTGTTGGACAAAAACAGATGGCTTACCAATGTTAGCTTTTAATTTTGGTATTATAATATTATATTATCTAATAAAAAAATATAGCAAATTCAAAATAAAAAACTCTATCCATTGGAAGAAATCTTTACTTTACTCTTTAAGTATTCCTTTTATGGGAATCGTCTGGAAACTTTATACAAGTTTAGCCCATTTTCCAACCGATCTTGCAGCTGGTGCTGGAGCAAGTTTTGAGTTCAATATACAATGGTTGCATCCACTGCTAGAAAATATGGCAAAACAACAATTTACTGATATAGTTTGGGTAACTTTTTTAACGATTTTGCTATTTGCACTTCTTCTAAACTGGAACCAATATACAGACGCTAAAAAAGTCTATATTGTTTTTGGAATATTGTGCACTTTATTTACAATTTTCTTTATGTTGTTATGCTATTTAGTCGTGTTTAGTGGTGAAGCATTAATCGCAGCATCCTATATAAGGTATTTAACTAGAGCTATTTTTATTTTTATGTTCATTACTTTGTATGCCCTCGAAAATAAAAAAGAGGAAAAGATCCTTTAAGATTAGTTGAATACAACAAAACGAAATGATAAAATAAGAAAAGAAGTGAGAGTGTTATGAATAAAAAAATACAACAAAAAAAAATTGCAATTTTGATTCCTTGCTATAATGAAGAAAAAACAATTGAAAAAGTAATAAAAGATTATAAAAAGGTGTTACCAGAAGCTTTAATATATGTATACGATAACAATTCAAAAGATCGTACAGATGAAATTGCAAAAAAAGCAGGTGCTATTGTAGAATATGAATATCGTCAGGGAAAAGGAAACGTCGTTCGTAGCATGTTTCGCAATATAGATGCGGATTGCTATTTAATGATTGATGGAGATGACACTTACCCTGCAGAAAATGCCAAAGAAATGTGTGATCTTGTTTTATCAGGAAAAGCCGATATGGTCATAGGAGATCGTTTATCCAGCACTTATTTTCAAGAAAACAATCGTAAATTTCATAATTTTGGAAATAAGATCGTTCGTTTTTTGATCAATAAAATTTTTCAAAATAATATTAAGGATATC